>JAQBDO010000129.1:0-7233 GCA_032124375.1 Gammaproteobacteria bacterium | reverse complement strand
GATTACCGGCCAGAGTGAAGCTCTTTTTGAGGCAGCAGACAAGCTGAAAACAGTACTTGTAGAGGGGCAGGATGGTCGATTGGTGTCCAATGAGCTGGCCTATTTCATGGGTGCCGTGGCTCTGCTTATTTTTTTGTGGATGGCTTATGAGACTCTGGTTGGACAGCGTAAACGCAGTCAGTTCGTGGAAGCAGAGAATGCCAGAAACCAGGAGGCAATCATGCGGCTTCTGGATGAGATCGGTGGTCTTGCTGAAGGCGATCTTACGGTTGCAACAACAGTTACCGAAGATTTCACCGGTGCGATTTCAGATTCCATAAACGTCACGGTTGAGTCGTTGCGCGGTCTTGTCAAGACCATTAATGACACCTCTTCACAATTGTCCGGTTCGGTGCAGGAAACCCAGCAGATAGCAAATCAGCTGTCTGTAGCCAGTAAGAGGCAGTCCGAGGATATTGCAGTTGCAGGTGAGGCCATTATTGAGATCTCCGGTTCAATGGAGAATGTTTCAAAAGAAGCGAACGAGTCCTCCAAGGTGGCGATGCGCTCGGTTGAAATTGCCAGGAAGGGCGGTGAAGCCGTGCAACGTACCATGGACGGTATGGATACAATTCGCGAACACATCCAGGAAACGTCAAAACGTATTAAGCGCCTGGGTGAAAGTTCGCAGGAAATCGGCGATATCGTTGAGCTCATTAATGATATTGCCGAGCAGACCAACATTCTTGCGTTGAATGCGTCTATCCAGGCCGCCATGGCCGGTGAGGCAGGTCGAGGCTTCGCGGTGGTTGCTGACGAAGTGCAGCGCCTTGCTGAACGTTCGGCAAACGCTACCAAGCAGATTGAAGCGCTCGTTAAAACGATTCAGGCAGATACTAACGAGGCTGTTATTTCCATGGAGAAGAGTACCTCGGGCGTGGTTAACGGAGCACAGTTGGCAGAGGCTGCAGGTAGTGCCCTGGAAGAGATTGAATCTGTGTCTGACCATCTGGCCGGACTGATTCAGGCTATATCAGGATCTGCCAGTGAACAGGCAAATGCTGCTACAAAACTCGCAAACAGTATGAATGGTATTCAGGAAGTGACCTTGCAAGCGACCTCTGGTACGGAACAGGCCGCACGGTCGATCGGGAATATTTCCCGGTTGGCGCAGGATCTGGATACCTCCGTGGCTGGTTTTAAACTGCCCCAATAACTGTTTCTGGAGATAAAACTTGATGATCCTTCGCATCAGATCAGGAGCGTTACCGGTAATTTTCGGTGGCACCCTGATTTGTTGTGCGAGGTGATATGCAAGGGTCAGTCATTATGGATGAAGCAATCGATTACAACGCACTGGGCTGGGTACGTCAGGAACTGGATGAAACGCTGAAGCAGGCCCGTGTACAGCTGGAAGCATATGCGGCTGATGCGGATAACAAGGCACTGCTGCAAAACTGCGCGGCACAGTTACATGAGGCGCTTGGGCCGCTGCAAATGGTGGGAATCAAGGGTGCGGTATTGTTGACCTCTGAAATGGAAGAGGTCATTGCTGATTTTCTCCAGGATACCGTTGAAGAAAAGGAAACTGCACTGGAATTGCTGATGCAGGCCTTTCTGCAGATGCCTGACTACCTGTCCAGTATTCGTTCCGGACGCAAGGATAATCCTGCGGTTCTGTTGCCGGTAATCAATAGCCTGCGTGCGACGCGCGGTGTGCAACCATTGCAGGAAACAGCAGTATTTTCCCCAAATTTGTCTGTTCGTGTGCCGGTGTCTGTTTTCGATGTGCGCGCCAAAAAGGAGAAGCAGGATATACAGGCTATGGCACGTGCGGCACGTGTCCGTTTTCAGAGCGGCTTGCTGGCATGGTATCGCGGTACAGGTGGTAATGCCGGTTTGCAAACACTGATAGATGTGCTGGTCGAGCTGCAAAACGCTGCACTGAGTGAACCTGTGGCGCGTGTATGGTGGATTGGTGCCGGGGTTGCCGAAGCGCTTCGTGATGGTGAGCTGGAAGAATCTACGGATATAAAGCAGCTGTTTGGTCAGCTGGACCGGCAGGTTAAACGCCTGATGGTTTCAGGCGAGAAAGTTTTTTCTGATTTGCTTTCTGATGATCTGGTAAAGAATATGCTGTACCGGATCTCACAATGTGTCTCAACCTCCTCGAAGCGGATTACGGCCATAAAATCTACCTATGGCCTGCAAGATAATCCCGTCGATGGAGAAGTGGACGGGCTAACAGGTGAAGCTTCAATCGTCTTTAATGACGATTTGCTGCAGACGGTTGCAGTGACGATTCGATCTGATATAGAAAATATCAAGAATCAACTGGAGTCATTTAGCCGTAGTGGGAGCCAAAAGCTGCAAGAACTGGCACCGGTAACCGACGGATTGCATATGCTGGGTAATACCCTGGATATGATCAGCAAGGAGTCGCTGAGCAAGACCGTATTTGCACATGAAGTACGGTTGCGTGATTTGCTGGCCGGGAGTGAGGAATCTCAGGAAACACTGTTTTCTGCGATCGCAAACACGCTGATAGATATAGAAAATGCACTTGCTGACGTTGCGGCAAATGATGCGGATAACGCCGTATTCAATCAGGGTTCCGAGGCGGTGTCCCGAGAAATAGTCGCCAGTATGTCCAGTGCGAAGGAGCTAATTACTGATTTCCTGCAGGAATCCGTGGATTTTGATTCTCTTGGTGGTGTGCCGGATCTCCTGGGGCAAATGATTGGTGGATTGCAGCTGATTGATGAGGAAAGGGCGGCAGTAGTTACGCAAAAGGTCAGCATGTTTGTGTCGCAGGAGTTGATAAAAGAGCGCAAATCATTGACCGCGGCTCAGCTTGATTTGCTTGCAGATGCAATTTGCAGCATCGAGTTCCACGTAGAGGAAACCTGTGAGAACCGTGGTAATACGGGCGCTGCTCTGAATATAGCCGAACAAAGTATGAAGCAGCTTGGTTATCCATGCCCTGTTACAGAGCAGACGGTTTGCGAAGATTCTCCTGACAATAATCAGGAATTTGTGCCAGCTATGGACGTTGAGCCTTGTGTGCAACCGCACGCAAATCCTGAAGTAGCTGAGACGATGTCCATAGGTGCTGTCGATAACGCTCCAGATATTACCGCAATGCAGATTATTGCTGCTGATGTTGATGAAGAAATTCTGTCAATTTTTATTGAAGAAGCCGGGGAAGAGTTGGCAAAGCTGAAAGCGCTTGTTCCTGCCTGGGTAAGTTGTCCTGATTTACAGGAATATCTGGAGGATGCGCGCCGCTCGTTCCATACCCTGAAAGGCAGTGGCCGCATGGTGGGTGCGCTGGCAGTTGGTGAATTCGCATGGGCTTTTGAAGGTCTTGCCAACAAGATAATAGAAGGTGTTGTAACGCCACATGACGATATCAGGGCACTGATAGCCCAGTCTCCCGATGCATTGTCAGCCTTGGTTGAGCAGGTCAAGGGACGGACAGGTGAGTTTGAGCAGGATATTAATTATATGGCGCATTGTGCGCTGGTATTCAGCGACCCTGATGGCGTGCCCAAGGCACTGCCAGTCGATGAAGAAGTCAATCAGGATGTGCTGGTCGAACAGGGTGACGTCGATGCTTGCATGGATGCGCAGGATGACAAACAGGCGCAGCCGTGTGATCTGCCTGTCCTGTCAGTTGATGCAGATCCCGAGATCGTAGAGATATTTCTGGAAGAGGCCGCCGAGGAAGTCTGCAGAGTGTCTGTTGCAATACCGGAATGGGTAAGCCAGCCCGACAATGAAGAAACACTGGCGACTATACGTCGTAGTATGCATACGCTGAAGGGCAGCGGTCGCATGGCTGGCGCGATGCTGGTTGGTGAATTCTCATGGAGCATCGAGAATCTGGTGAACAAGGTAGTTGAGGGAGAGGTTAATGGTGATAGCGCGGTTTTTGCACTGCTAGGGCAGGTCCCTGAAGCGCTGACTCAGCTGGTTTCGCAGGTGCAGGACGGCACAGCGCCTGCAGCAGATTTCAATACCATTATGCAACATGCTGATGCGTTAAGTCATGGAGAAGAGATTGAATTTACCACGGCAGAAGTATACGAAACTGTTGATACGCAGCCAGACGTTGATAACGAGGTTGTAGACGAAAATGATGTTGATGATACAGATGATGCTGTACTGATAGATATTTTCAGGAACGAATGTTTCGGGCACCTGCAGGCTATAGAGCAATATTTGGTGGCGGGTGATGAACCGCGCCCTGCCAGCGAGGCACTGTACCGTGCGTTACATACCCTGTCAGGCATTTCCGAGTCTGCCGGCGTTGACTCTATCTGCGCACTTGCGGCTGATCTGAACTGTTATCTCGATGAGGTTTTCCATTCGCAGCAGGTGCTTGAAAAGGAAGTGCTGGATGTGCTGCGTGATGGTGAAATGGAGTTACGTCAGCTGGTCGAAAAACTGCCTGATCAGGAGTTTGACGCGGCGTCTCAGGCGACGATTCGGGAACGTATTGCAGGCTTGCCCCGGACGGCTGCAGAGACAGAGTCTGTTGCCTCAGTCGTGGATGCACCTGTCGTGCAGCAGATCGAGGAATTGATAGAGGCCACTGATACGGCGCCTGCAAGCAATGATGAAGATCCATATGCAAGCATGGACCAGGAACTCTACGAGATTTTTATCGAGGAAGCCTCGGAGATAATCGACAACAGTGAATCGATTCTGCGGGCATGGTCAGAGGATCGGGATAATTCTGAATATATCTCAGAATTTCAACGCCACCTGCACACCCTGAAAGGCAGTGCACGCATGATGGATATCCTTGCAATTGGGGATCTGGCGCACGTGCTTGAGTCGTTGCTGACGCGCGTAGCAGACGGGCAGGTAGCTCGCTCAGATGAGCTGTTTATACTATTGAATGAATCCTATGACCGTCTTTCCGAGATGCTTGAAAATATCAAGGTTCGCAGGCACCCGGGTGATGCAGCAACCCTGGAAGCCACGCTGCAGGCGATGGCAGAGGATGAGGTCGTGGACTCTGAGTGTTCAGAAGAAACAGTGGTAGAAGCGGTTACTGATGACGTTGCTACTGATGTCGTGGATGCTGATGCTGCAGAAGATACGTCTGAAATAGTTACCGATAACGACACGGAATCAACAATAGAGGTCAGTCTGGAGACGGAAGCTGTTGTCGATACAACGCCTGAATGTACGGATAAATCCAATACATTTATTGCGTCGGAGCCAGTAGCAACTACTGCTCCGGCTGTCTTTCAGGCAGCAGAAAGTGATTTGGAAGAAGCGCTGGCCGAGTCTGACTCTATGGCTAAGCCGGCCACTGAAGCGCATGCCACGCCAGTACCGCCCGCCGCTCGTAAAGTCGATTTACAGTCCGAAAAACCCAGGCCCCGCAAGGCTGCCCAGGTACGCAGTGAACAGGTCAGGGTGCAATCGGAGTTACTTGATGATCTTGTGAATTATGGCGGTGAAATCAGTATTTACCGCGCACGCATGGAAAAGCAGGTCAGCGATTACCGATTCAACCTGACAGAGCTGGACCAGACCATTACGCGGTTACGTGACCAGCTGCGACAGCTTGAAATAGAAACAGAGGCACAAATTCTGTTCCGTCATGAGCAGGAAGTCGATTCCGGCAATCAGGATTTTGACCCGCTGGAAATGGATCGCTATTCAAATCTGCAGCAGACGTCGCGTTCATTGATCGAGAGTATCAGTGATTTGCGCAGCCTGCAGGAATTGATGGAAGTTACTACACGTGAGTCAGAGACGTTGTTGTTGCAGCAATCACGGGTTAATACCGATCTGCAGGAAGGCTTGATGCGTACCCGGATGATTCCGTTCTCCGGTCTCGGTTCACGCTTGCGACGTATTGTGAGGCAATCTGCCACCCAGCTGGGCAAGAAAGTTGAACTGGAGCTCGTGGGTGCGGATGGTGAAATGGATCGTACGGTGATTGAGCGGATCATTGCGCCGCTGGAACACATGTTGCGTAACGCTATTGCGCATGGAATCGAATTGCCGGCACAACGTAAAGAGTCAGGCAAACAGGAAGCAGGCCTGATTACGATTTCCTTTGATCGTGAGGGGCCGGAGATTGTGCTGCGCATTGAAGACGATGGTGCCGGTATCAATGTTGAGGCAGTGCGCGCACGCGCAATTGAACGTAATTTAATGCTGGCCGACTCGCAGTTGGCAGATATAGATATCATACAGTTCATTTTGCAGACCGGATTCAGTACCGCCACCGAGGTGACACAGATTTCAGGTCGTGGTGTAGGTATGGATGTTGTTAACAGTGAGGTTAAACAGTTGGGTGGCTCGCTGCATATAGAAGCTACAACCGGTCTGGGTACGCAGTTTACTGTTCGCCTGCCTTATACGCTGGCTATTAACCAGGCGCTACTGGTCACAGCAGGTGAGCAGGATTTCTGTGTGCCGCTGGGGAGTGTTGAAGGTATTGTCAGGGCTAACCCGGAAGAGTTGGTGATGTCTTATAACACTGAAGAGTGTGTCTATGAGTATGCGGGTAATGTTTACCAGCTAAGACATTTGGGAACGGTGCTGGGAACAGGCAATATGGATCTGAACAAGTCGCAGGGGCAAGTGCCTGTGTTGCTTGTTCGTATCGGTGAAAAGCGTATTGCTTTGCAGGTTGAATCTCTAAGGGGTAGTCGTGAAATCGTCATCAAGCCGGTTGGTGTCCAGCTCAGTACTGTGAGCAGTATCTCCGGGGCAACGATTCTGGGCGATGGTAGTGTTGTTATGATCCTTGATATGGCTGCAGTTTCCCGCATCAATACCCGAATGCAGCCGATGGACTTGCCGGTCAGGATCGATCCAGAAAATCGACTGGTAGTGATGGTTGTGGATGATTCCATTACGGTGCGCAAGGTGACTACCCGCTTGCTTGAACGTAATGGTTTCAAGGTATTGACTGCAAAAGACGGTGTTGATGCCATGGGGCAATTACAGGAAACATTGCCGGACATGATGCTGCTTGATATCGAAATGCCGCGTATGGACGGCTTCGAACTGGCAACCCACATGCGCAACGATGATCGATTAAAACATGTGCCAATTATCATGATTACGTCGCGTACCGGTGACAAGCATAGGGAAAGGGCGCGTCAGATAGGTATCAACTATTACCTTGGAAAGCCCTATCAGGAAAAAGACTTGCTGGGCACCATCGATAAGATTATCAGGGTCACACCAGATAGTTCTGCAGCGAATCATGCGGAAGCA
>JAQBDO010000128.1:0-4206 GCA_032124375.1 Gammaproteobacteria bacterium | reverse complement strand
GGCGCATCAGGGATCCTGCCTTGTATTACACCTCCTTCATGGGCGATGAGCGCCAGGCCGGGTTGCGCCTGTTGCAGATTATCAAGAACGGCCTGCAGCTGGAATTCGACCAGCGCACCATCAAGCAGGTGGTGGCTGATGATCGCTCGGATATGATGGACAGCCTGACGAAGAACGGTAATACAGAAGTCGAAGCCTTCGGTATCGAGATTATCGATGTACGCATCAAGCAGATTGAACTACCCGAAGACGTCAGGAACTCCGTGTTCCAGCGTATGCGTGCAGAACGGGAACGCATTGCCAAGGAGCACCGTGCACAGGGTCAGGAAACAGCCAAGGGTATTCAGGCGGTCGCTGAAAGGGATCGTACCGTTATCCTCGCCGAGGCGACCCGGGACTCCGAGATATTGCGGGGTGAGGGTGATGCGCGAGCCACGGAAATTTATGCAGAAGCCTACAGTAAAGATCAGGAATTCTACGAGTTCTACCGTAGTATGACGGCTTATCGTGCGGCACTGGCGAATCAGGGTGATGTACTGGTGCTGCAGCCGGATACCGAGTTCTTCAAGTACTTTGGCAGCAATGCAGGTCAGTAGTCGCAGACAGTGAATTGCATTGATAGCAACGACCCCGGGTACTTCCTGTCCGGGGTTTTTTACGGCTGATGGGTGTGCTCTGGCAGGATTTGCTGGCAGCCCTGGCGCTGGTGCTGGTGATCGAGGGTATGGTGCCGTTTTTGAATCCGCAGTCACTGCGCCGTATGCTGGAGATGGTGTCGCAGCTGGATGACAGAACGCTGCGGATTATGGGGTTTGTCAGCATGCTGTTTGGTGTTGTCATGCTGTATATAGTGAGATAGCCGGCTCGGAGATCGCAGGCTGCTTGCTGCAGTATCCCCTCTCCCTTCGGGAGAGGGTCAGGGAGAGGGTCAGGGAGAGGGGATATAATTGCAGGAGCGTACCCTGTCCGCGATTTGGTGGTTTTTGAATACATGGAATACAGAGTGAGTTAATGATCTTTCATTTTACCCCCTCTCCCCAACCCTCTCCCGGAGGGACAGGGGGGTAACGCAAAAACAGAAAAACCGGATATGAGTAGCAAAGATCAATGGTTGTTGCCTGACGGCATTGAGGAAGCCCTGCCTGCGGAAGCGTGGCGGCTGGAGCGTGCGCGTCGTGAACTGCTGGATCTGTTTGCCTGTCGTGGCTATGAGCTCATTATGCCGCCGCTCATTGAGTACCTTGAATCGTTGTTGACCGGCACTGGTAATGACCTCGATTTACAAACCTTCAAGGTGACGGATCAACTGTCCGGACGCATGCTTGGAATGCGGGCAGACATGACACCGCAGGCAGCACGCATCGATGCACACCCGCTGCGGCGTGATGCACCGACACGACTGTGCTATATGGGCCCGGTGTTGCGTACCCGGACTGATGGCTTTGGAGGTTCACGCAGCCCGCTGCAACTGGGCGCAGAGTTGTTCGGACATGCCGGTATCGAGAGTGATACGGAAATTCTCGAACTGGTGCTGGAGACCTTGTCGCTACTGGAAATTCCCGACGTACACATGGACCTGGGGCACGTCGGCATTTTTCGTGGTCTCGCCCGGGATGCCGGCTTGTCGGCAGTGCATGAGAATGACCTGTTTGATGCGCTGCAACGCAAGGCGGCCACAGAAATAGACGACATACTGACAGCACAGGTTGCCGATAGTGGACAGCGCAAGCGGCTGGCGGCACTTGCACACCTAAACGGCGGGCCTGAGGTGCTGGAGCGGGCCCGTGAGGAACTTGCCGGTGCCAGCGCATCCGTTATGGTGGCACTGGATAACCTTGCAGCGATTGCCCGCCTGCTGCAGCAGCGCGCCGGCGATGTGAAAATGAATTTTGATCTTGCCGAACTGAGCGGTTACAAATACCAGACTGGCATGGTGTTCGCTGTATTCGTACCCGGCTGCGGCCAGGAGATTGCGCGTGGCGGACGCTATGATGCGATTGGCGAGGTATTCGGGCGTGCGCGACCGGCGACCGGTTTTAGTACCGATCTGAAGACGCTGATCAACCTGAGTCAGCGGGATGCCGGCAGTATACGGGGTGTGATCCTTGCCCCTGCGGTAGAGGATGCCGCATTGCGTGTGGCAGTGACCGAGTTACGCGGCATTGGTGAGCGCGTTGTCTATGCCTTGCCGGGGCAGAGCGGTACCGCTGCAGACATGGGTTGTGATCGCGTGCTGGAGAAAGTCGGTGCTGGCTGGGTCATTCGACCGGCCGGCTAGAGTGCGGCGTTCCAGCTGATATTATTTTATTTACATCCTGTAACAGAGAGAATTCTAATGGGTAAAAATGTAGTTGTCATCGGCACGCAATGGGGTGACGAGGGCAAGGGTAAAGTGGTTGACCTGCTCACGGACAAGGCTGCTGCCGTGGTGCGTTTTCAGGGCGGACATAATGCCGGTCATACGCTGGTTATTGACGGCAAGAAGACGGTGTTGCACCTGATTCCATCAGGCATTTTGCGGAGCAATGTCATGTGCCTGATCGGCAATGGCGTGGTGTTGTCGCCTGCTGCCCTGTTTGAAGAGCTGGAGATGCTGGACAAGGCCGGCGTGCCGGCACGTGATCGTTTGCTGATCAGCGAGTCATGCCCGCTCATTCTTCCCTACCATATTGCGCTGGACCAGGCGCGCGAACTGGCGCGCGGTGCCAAGGCCATAGGTACCACCGGACGTGGTATCGGGCCGGCGTACGAGGACAAGGTTGCACGACGTGGTTTGCGTCTCGGTGAACTGCTGGATACGGCGCACTTTACAGAACGCCTGCGCGAGGTGATGGAATACCACAACTTTTCTCTGCAACATTACTTTAAGGCAGCGCCGGTTGATTACCAGCAGGTGCTGGACGAGGCGCTGGCGCAAGGCGAGCAGCTTGCGCCAATGGTGGCCGATATTCCCGGTCATTTGCATCGTCTCCGCCGGGAAGGCAAGAGCATTATGTTTGAAGGTGCGCAGGGCGCCTTGCTGGATATCGATCACGGTACCTATCCGTATGTGACTTCATCCACGACCACGGCCGGTGGTGCTGCCAGCGGCAGCGGTATTGGCCCCCGGCATATTGATTATGTGCTTGGTATCGTCAAGGCCTATACCACGCGCGTGGGGGCCGGACCCTTCCCGACGGAACTGTTTGATGACAACGGCAAGCATCTCGGTGAAAAGGGACATGAATTCGGTGCGACTACCGGACGTAAACGTCGCTGTGGCTGGCTGGATGCGGTTGCCCTGAAACGTTCACTGGATATCAACAGTGTAACCGGCATGTGTATTACCAAACTTGATGTGCTGGATGGTCTTGATACCCTGAGGATTGCAGTCAACTACCAGCTCAACGGCGAGCTGCTGGATGCACCGCCGGCAGGTGCTGATCTCATTGAGCAGTGCGAGCCGGTATATATCGATATGCCAGGCTGGTCTGAATCAACTGTCGGTGCGAAAAGCTACGACGAATTACCGGCTGCAGCCAGGGCTTATCTGGATAAAGTCGAGGAGGTATGTGGTACGCCGATCGCCATTATCTCTACAGGTCCGGACAGGACGGAAACCATTATCCTGAAGCACCCGTTTGAATAAACCGGACGGACGACCTTTATCTGAAGGTTGCCCGTCTGTCCCTGGCTGCCTTTTTATTGACTCTCCCTTGCAGGGGGGCTAGATTTAATAAATGAATTTCTGATCAAATCGTCGTCCCGGCTGGAAAAACAAAGGTCATTAATTCCTTGCAGGACGGGTAAAGGCGCAACGTGACGATGGACAGGATGTTCGGGTGTCGCGGTATACAGGGATGTGCGAGAGCGACCGTACCTGTCATGGCGATATCGCCCAACTTTGATGGGTACGCGCCGCTTTGCCCGTCCTGTGTGCTCCTCACCGGGGGCTGTGTTTGTATTGCAGCAAACTAAAATAAACACTGTTCTGCAGGTTATGCATAACCGGGATAGTGCAACCGGTTTTCCTGATGACGCGCTTTCCTCGTACAAGACAATGCTGGCAGTTTCCCGGGTTGCTATTGGCAGTCAGTATGGTTTGTATTTTCCAGACCGCTACCGCTTCTGCAGCGCAACCGGACGACTCTGCTAATACCCGCGAACGCTTCGTCAAACTCGATGGCGAGATACAGGCCATCAAGGAAGACATCCTGGATATCAATC
>JAQBDO010000127.1:0-2723 GCA_032124375.1 Gammaproteobacteria bacterium | reverse complement strand
CGTGCGTCACGATCAATGTCTATTTTCCGGCAGAAGCCGCAGTAAAGGCGGCAGACCGCATTATCCTGGATGTTTATGGTGAGCAGCCAGCCGCACCGGTCGCTCCGGTCGAACCGCAGTCACGGCTGCATTCCAACGAGGGTCGTTTCACAAGGCATGTCCTGCTTGACTGGTTTATCAGCCCGGCTAATGCCGAGGCGGATCTCTCCGTGAACACACCGGCTATTCAGCAACTGACAGCCAGTATGGAAGCTCGCCACAAGCAGCTGGCGCCGTACTACACATCCGGTGCCATCGGTATGACGCGTGATGGCGAGGTCACACTGCGTGATCAGAAACTGGTGCCACTGAAGGACAGGAACGCCGTTAAGAGCCTGCTCTCAAAAGAGAACGATGACCGCAGCGCCCTGTACAGGGAAATTGCCAGTGTCAACGGCCACCCTGAATGGGAGCCCGATATTCGTAACACCTTTGCAAAACGCTGGGTCAGTAATGCACCGGCCGGCTGGTGGTACATGAATACGCAGGGCAGCTGGGTCCAGAAATAGGCCTGGTGCACCGTGAATGGTTACTGAATGAACATCTTTGTATTTGATATTGAGACGGTTCCCGACGTGGCGTCGGGCCGCCGTTTGTACGGGATTGAAGATCTGGATGACAAGAATGTCGCCAGGGTGATGTTCCACAAACGTGCCGCAGAGAGTGGTGGCTCTGAATTTTTGCGCCATCACCTGCATCGCATCGTGGCCATCTCTGTCGTGTTGCACACACCGGACAAGTTCAAGGTGTGGACGCTGGGTGATCCTGATTCGCCGGAAGCCGAGTTATTGCAACGCTTCTTTGATGGTATTGACCGTTTTACACCGACGCTGGTGTCCTGGAACGGCTCCGGGTTTGATCTGCCGGTTATTCATTATCGCAGTCTGCTACATGGTATCTCCGCGCCGCGTTATTGGGATAATGGCAGTGATAACAGGGATTTCAAATGGAATAATTATCTGAGTCGCTTTCATGAACGGCATACCGATCTCATGGACGTGTTGGCCGGCTACCAGAACCGGGCGGTTGCACGGCTGGATGAGATTGCGACCATGCTGGGTTTTCCGGGCAAGATGGGTATGGACGGCAGCAAGGTATGGGACAGTTTCCAGAAGGGCAATATCGAGGCTATTCGTAACTACTGTGAGTCGGATGTGCTTAATACCTATCTTGTCTACCAGCGCTTTGAATTGATTCGCGGCCGTATTAATACGGCCCGGTATCAACAGGTCTGTGAGCAGGTACGTACCGCGCTGGAACAGGAAAGCAAACCGCACCTCACCGAGTTTCTGGATAACTGGCCAGCCAGTTGATAGTTTGTTGCAGGGGCGCATCTCGTGTGCGATCACTGGCGCATCAGTACAATCGCGCACCAGATGCGCCGCTACACACATTATGAGTAAACGCACACATAGAAAACGTCTGCCGCAACCGGTTTGCGGTGTCACGATTGATTCACTGTCCCACGATGGTCGTGGAGTTGCGCACCTGGACGGCAAGGCTGTCTTTATCGACGGTGCCTTGCCGGGTGAGGTGGTTGATTTTGAATACCTGGCTTCACGCAGGAAATTTGATGAGGGGCGGGTCACGGCGGTGCAGCAGGCTTCACCGGATCGGGTGGAACCAAAATGCCCGCACTTTGGACTTTGTGGTGGTTGCAGCCTGCAGCATATGGAGGCGAGTGCCCAGATACGGGCAAAGCAGCAGGTGTTGCTGGATAACCTCGGTCACATCGGCAAGCTTGAGCCGGAAGCGGTGCTGCCGCCACTTACCGGGCCGGTTTGGGGATACCGGACCAAGGGACGACTGGGGGTCAAGGATGTCATTAAAAAAGGCAGGGTGTTGGTCGGCTTCCGGGAGAAACGTAGTCCTTATGTGGCGGACCTGTCACGTTGCGAGGTGTTACACCCGTCTGTTGGTGAGAGATTTCAGGAACTGTCGGGGCTGATTGAACAACTGCAAGCCAAAGCGCGCATTCCACAGATTGAAGTGGCGGTTGCCGGGGAAACGACCGCACTGGTGTTTCGCAACCTTGACCCGCTAACGCCAGCCGATACTGAAAAACTGAAACAGTTTGCGGTGGACTATCAACTGCACATATATCTGCAACCCGGTGGACCGGACACGGCGCAGCCACTCTGGCCGGAACAGCAGAGCCTGTCCTACCATCTGCCTGCGCAGGATATTGAAATACAGTTCAGGCCAACGGATTTTACCCAGATCAATACCGCTATTAACGAACAAATGATTGCGCGTGTACTCGCGTTGCTGGCGCTGGACAAAACAGACAGGGTGCTGGATCTGTTTTGCGGGCTGGGTAATTTCACCTTGCCGATGGCGCGACAGGCAGGTGTGGTCGTCGGCGTGGAAGGGGAGTCGGGGCTGGTCAATCGTGCGCGCGAGAACGCCGTACTGAATGGTATCGAGAATGCCAGCTTCCATACCGCAAATCTGGTTGAGGACCATGCCGGGTCAGCATGGGTGGGCGCTGGCTATAACAAGGTGTTACTTGATCCGCCGCGCAGTGGCGCTGCTGAAGTGCTGGATATGCTGGGTAATATACACCCCGCACGTATTGTTTATGTCTCCTGCCACCCCGGTTCGCTGGCGCGGGATGCAGGCAGGCTGGTCAATGAGAAAGGCTATCGTTTGCTTGCTGCCGGTGTCATGGACATGTTTCCGCA
>JAQBDO010000126.1:0-6245 GCA_032124375.1 Gammaproteobacteria bacterium | reverse complement strand
CATGTGATGGCCCTGACTGTCATGCTGTCAGGGAGTATAACAGCAGGCCAGTATCAGGCAGGTAGAAGGTATCATTGGATATTAATCCGGGATAGTGGCAATAAAAAAACCCGCCACCTGTTGGCAGGTGGCGGGTTTCTTGTTGCGCAAAAAAGCTGCACGTATTGATTGCTGCCTTATTCCATTGGTGTGACAACGCCGACGTGGATTTCTACACGGCGGTTTTCTGCGCGGCCTTCTTTGGTTGCATTGCTGGCGACCGGGTTTGACTCGCCTTCGCCGCTGACGTCAATAATTGACGGGTCTACGCCTTCACTGACCATGTAGTCCCTGACGGACTCTGCGCGACGTATTGACAGGGCCTGGTTGTACTCTTCAGTACCATCGCTGTCGGTATGGCCGATGACATTGATATCCACGACCCGTGCACCCTTGGCCTTGATGGATTCATCGAGGTCATGCAATGCCGCTTTACCGGCAGGCTTGAGTGCTGACTTGTCGTGGTCAAACAGTGCTTCTGCCGCCATGGTGTTTTTCTCGTACACCGGTGCTGGTGGTGGTGCAGGTGGTGCTGCTGCGGCTACGACCGGTGGCTCAGCGCCACACTCAACCGTCATGTCCTCGACTTTCCAGGAGCTGGTGCGCACGCAATTGCCGCTGCTGTCTGTGACGTAATGATGATTTGAATCACCCACGTAACTTTCATTTACTTTACCGCCTTCATGAGCGATTACAGTGTTAGCGAACAGCAAGCCTACAGCTATTGAGGAAGCAAGCCCTCCGATTCGATAGACATTCTTCATTATGGCCACTCCTGTGGTATTTGGATTAAATAAAAAGAACTGCGCTTTACCGACGTTCTGACGGCGTATTCTAGACGCATATATAATTTGAAGCTAGCCCCAAAATAACGAATTTTTTATCTGGAATCAGTACAATACCACGGAATTATATTCTTTCCTGATTCTTTCTGCCTGTTGACTGGAATCCATGACTGAAAATCTGCCTGTTTTTTACGCTATTAAATGGACCGATGGAGGGCTGCAGCTGCTTGATCAGCGACGTTTGCCAGGGGAGGAGGTTTACCTGACGCTTGCTGATGCTCCAGCCGTGGCAATGGCTATTCGGGACATGGTCGTTCGCGGCGCCCCAGCCATCGGCATTACCGCCGCCTATGGTGTGGTCCTGTCTGTGCAACAGCACAGTCGCCAGTGTCCCGGTGACTGGCGCAGTCTGGTGGATGACGATATCCATATGCTGGCTGCGGCCAGACCCACGGCAGTTAACCTGGTATGGGCGCTGGAACGCATGCGCCTATGTCTGGCGACTGCCGGCGATGTGTCTGTTGAAACGTTGCTGGGCGAGGCGGAGAGTATCCACAGGGAAGACATTGCTGCCAATAAACGCATGGGCGCTGCGGGCGCGGACCTTATAAACACAGGCGATTCGGTGCTTACCTACTGTAATACCGGGTCTCTGGCCACGGGTGGTTATGGTACGGCGCTGGGGGTGATTCGGAGTGCCTGGTCCGGGAATAAACTGGGAAAAGTGTTTGCCTGCGAAACCCGTCCCTGGTTACAGGGTGCGCGTTTGACGGCGTGGGAACTGGTGCGGGACAGTATTCCGGTCACCCTGATCACTGACAATGCCGCAGCATCCCTGATGCAGGCCGGGCGGGTGCAATGGGTGATTACCGGGGCAGATCGTGTGACGGCAAACGGTGACGTCATTAACAAGATTGGCACCTATCAGTTGGCGGTGGCGTGTCGCTACCATGGTGTAAAGATGATGGTGGCGGCTCCCTTGTCGACGCTCGATATGGCGCTGTCCAGTGGCCAGCAGGTCACTATCGAGGAGCGCCCGGATAGCGAGGTGCTGGGGATGGCGGGGCGGGCGGTTGCCGCGGCCGGCGCATCTGTCTGGAACCCGGCTTTTGATGTCACCCCGGCCGCCCTGGTCGACTATCTGGTCACAGAGGCCGGTGTTGTTAGTGCCCCCAACGAGGAAAAACTGGCAATTCTTGTTTCTTCACTGCTGACAAGTTCGTAAAACGCCTGATTTCACCTGCGATTGCACGATAGAGCGCCTGAGTGGCGCAATATAGCGATATTTTTCTGGTGTAGTGGGGGAGCCGGGTGTGCTAAAATTAGCGGTCTTTATTGCTGTCGTTGCCGCTTGTTGTGGTCCGCAGCCTGAAACCACCCAAGCAAGGGCCTCACAAACCTTTCCAAATGACCGATTTCGCGAAAGAAGTTATACCCGTCAATCTCGAAGATGAGATGAAGCAATCCTACCTCGATTACGCCATGAGCGTCATCGTGGGGCGTGCCTTGCCGGATGTGCGTGATGGTCTGAAGCCGGTTCATCGCCGGGCGCTGTTCGCCATGAGCGAGCTGGGCAACGACTGGAACAAAGCCTACAAAAAATCGGCGCGTATCGTCGGTGATGTGATCGGTAAATATCACCCGCACGGTGACACTGCTGTATACGACACCATCGTGCGTATGGCGCAGCCGTTTTCGCTGCGTTACATGCTGGTCGACGGGCAGGGTAACTTTGGTTCCGTCGATGGTGATTCCCCGGCAGCCATGCGTTACACCGAAGTGCGCATGTCAAAGATCGCCCATGAGCTGATCGCGGACATCGAAAAAGAAACGGTCGATTACGTTGCCAACTACGATGAAACCGAACACGAACCGTCCGTGTTCCCGACGCGTGTTCCGAATCTGCTGGTCAACGGTTCTGCCGGTATCGCTGTCGGTATGGCGACCAATATTCCACCGCACAATCTGACGGAGATCATTAATGCCTGTCTGGCGTTGATAGCCAATCCGGATATCGATATTGCCGGGCTGATGGAGTATGTGCCTGGTCCTGATTTTCCAACGGCCGGCATCATTAATGGCGTTCGCGGTATTCACGAAGCCTATCGTACCGGGCGAGGCCGTATTCATATCCGCGCGCGCAGTCATGTGGAAGAGAACGACAAGGGACGGCAGAAACTGGTTTTTACCGAGTTGCCCTACCAGGTCAACAAGGCCCGCTTGCTTGAGAAGATTGCCGAGCTGGTTAAAGACCGCAAGATGGAAGGTATCTCCGGTTTGCGTGATGAGTCCGACAAGGACGGCATGCGCATGGTGGTGGATCTCAAGCGCGGCGAGGTTGCCGAGGTTGTGCTGAATAATCTCTATCAGCACACCCAGCTGCAGAACGTATTTGGCATTAACATGGTAGCGCTGGTCGACGGACGCCCGCAGCTGCTGAACCTGAAGCAGTGCCTGGAAGCCTTTATCCGGCATCGCCGTGATGTGGTGACACGCCGCACCGTGTTTGACCTTCGCAAGGCACGCCAGCGTGCACATATATTGGAAGGTCTGTCGGTTGCACTGTCGAACATTGATGAAGTTATCAAGATAATCAAGGCATCGTCCGACCGCGCTGTTGCCAAGCAGGCCCTGATGGAACGCAGCTGGGCGCCGGGCGAAGTGCTCGGGATGCTGGAACGCAGTGGTGCTGATGCGTCACGCCCCGAGGAGCTGGAGGCGGAATTTGGACTGGTTGGTGATAGCTACCGTCTGTCAGAGACGCAAACACAGGCCATCCTTGATCTGCGCCTGCACCAGTTAACGGGTCTTGAGCAGGGGAAAATAGTCAGTGAATACAAGGGGCTACTCGATCAAATAGAAGAACTGCTGGCTATTTTGCGCGATCCTGAACGGTTGATGCAGGTGATACGGGAAGAGCTGGAAGCCTTGCTGGAAGAGTATGGCGATGAACGCCGCACGGAAATCCTGACAGACCATCTTGACCTTACGCTGGAAGATCTGATCACCGAGGAAGATGTGGTGGTGACCTTGTCGCATGCCGGTTATGCGAAGTCCCAACCGTTGTCTGACTATCGCGCCCAGCGGCGTGGCGGGCGTGGCAGGAGTGCGGCTGATGTCAAGGAAGAGGACTTTATCGACAAGCTCTTCATTGCCAGCACGCATGACACGATTCTGTGCTTTTCCAGTCGTGGCAAGGTCTACTGGCTGAAGGTTTATGAATTGCCCCAGGCCAGTCGGGCATCTCGTGGCAAACCCATCGTTAACCTGCTGCCGCTGGAAGCAGATGAACGCATTAATGCAATTCTGCCGGTGCGCGAATTTACTGAAGATTATTATATCTTCATGGTGACTGCACTGGGTACGGTGAAGAAAACGCCGCTGACCGGTTTCTCGCGTCAGCGTGCCAATGGCATTATCGCCATTGATTTGCGTGACGGTGACTACCTGATTGACGTGGCCATCACCGATGGTTCCAAAGACATCATGCTGTTCAGTGATGCCGGCAAGGTTATCCGCTTCAAGGAGAGTGATGTGCGTGCCATGGGGCGTACGGCCTGTGGTGTTCGCGGTATTAAATTGCCATCTGACAATCGAGTCATTTCCCTCATCATTGCAAGCGATAGCCCGGTACTGACAGCGACCGAGAGCGGTTATGGCAAGCGCACGCTGGCGGAAGACTACCCGGTTTACGGTCGTGGTGGACAGGGGGTTATTGCCATCCAGGTGACGGATCGGAATGGTCCGGTCGTCGGTGCCGTACCGGCAGATGATAATGACGAAGTGATGCTGATCAGCGGCGGCGGCACACTGGTTCGAATGCATGTCAACGAGATTTCTGTCATGGGCAGGAATACGCAGGGTGTGCGACTGATCAAGCTGACCAAGGGTGAGAATCTGGTCGGTATTGAAAGAATTGTGGAAGACAAGGGTGATGAAGAAAATGCCGAACAGATTACAGATGCACCACCGGATGAAACCGATGCGGAATAGGTTGCCGTATGTCTCATATTTATAACTTCAGTGCTGGACCCGCGGTACTGCCCAGGGATGTGTTGAAACAGGCACGCGAGGAACTGCTGGACTGGCATGGTAGCGGTATGTCGGTGATGGAAATGAGTCACCGCGGCAAGGAATTTATGTCAATTGCCGCACAGGCCGAGGCAGATCTGCGCGAATTGCTGGGTATTCCGGATAATTACCGGGTGTTATTTCTGCAAGGGGGGGCTACCAGTCAGTTCGCGATGGTGCCGCTGAACCTGTTACGCGGCAAGCAGCAGGCCGACTACATTAATACCGGCGCATGGTCAAAAAAAGCCATTGCGGAAGCCGCACGTTATTGTGAGGTTAATGTTGCTGCCTCAGCCGAGGACAGTCGTTTCTCCAGCATCCCGGCGTTTGCGACGTGGCAGTTAAACAGGGCTGCGGCCTACGTGCATTACACCCCGAATGAAACCATTGGCGGTGTTGAATTTCATTGGGTGCCTGAGACGGGCGATGTGCCGCTGGTGGCCGATATGTCATCAACCATTCTCTCCCGGCCCATTGATGTATCACGCTATGGTGTGATTTACGCAGGTGCGCAAAAGAATATCGGGCCGGCCGGTCTGACGGTGGTGATTGTGCGGGATGACCTGATCGGCGACACGCTGGCTGGCACGCCCTCGATGTATGATTACAAGCTGCATGCTGACAATGACTCCATGCTGAATACGCCGCCAACCTATGGCTGGTACCTGGCGGGTCTGGTGTTCGGTTGGCTGAAACGACAGGGTGGCCTGGTCGCCATGGCGGAAATTAATCAACGCAAGTCAAAGCGTCTCTACGATGCCGTGGCCGGGTCTGCTTTCTACAGCAGTCCTGTGGCTGTTGATTGCCAGTCCTGGATGAATGTACCGTTTACGCTGGCTGATGCAGACCTCGATGGCGAGTTTCTTGTGCAGGCAAAGACCGCCGGCCTGGTGAACCTGAAAGGTCATCGCTCCGTCGGTGGCATGCGTGCCAGTATCTATAACGCTATGCCGGAAGCGGGAATCGATACGCTGATAGATTTCATGAGAGAGTTCGAGCGCACGCACGGCTAAGCCACATCTGGTCTTGATTTGTATACTGTGCCCGGAGAGCCTTTGACGGGTTTTCAGATTGCGATGGCTTTTTCGACGGGCCGGTGGTATTGCCTCAAGCGGATTAAAGACGGCTATGATTGCCATGGACGCACACCGAAAAACACGGAAGCATAAATGCCTTAAGATACTTTTTTTCGTGTCATTCGGTGTGCTTACCCGGCTATTAAATAAATCTGGTGTTCAGCTTAATATGGTTCAGCATACGTTAGTATCAGGTTGAAAAGAGTAGTAGTGTTGCGTAGCCATCGGGCTGAAACTGTGTATTTTTACTGAGCAACTTTCATAACAAGGTTTA
>JAQBDO010000125.1:0-3664 GCA_032124375.1 Gammaproteobacteria bacterium | reverse complement strand
CCTGGCCGGCCTCACCCCAGCGTTGTCATATATGTCAGCTGGCTATCAGCAGACGCAACCGATCCCCTACCTTCTCGGCATAATCCGCCAGGTCACCAACCCACTCGACCAGCTGATACCACATCATGACGGAGACCGGCTTGATCTCATCTTCATGCTCAAACAGGTGGCGCGCCAGTTCAATGCCGAGATTATCCGTGTCATCTTCAATCAGATTCAGCTGCTCGACCATTTCCTCGACCCGGTTCGCCTCGCGTCCGCGAAACCCGATCGCCAGCAGTTCGTCCAGTTCCTCGATGATCTTTGCTGCTTGTTCGCAGGCGTCAACACTGCGACGTGCAAGCGTCAGCATCGGCTCCTGCATGAATGCCGGTATTTCCATACGTCGTTCGACCAGCAATCCGGCAATATCCTGGGCGGTGTCGGCAATTGAATCCTGCATCTGCAGGACGTCCAGAAGATCACGCCGGTCCACAGGCATAAACAGGCTTTTTGGCAAGGCACCGCGCAGCTCATTTTTGATTTTATCGGCCGCCGCTTCCCGTTCGAAGATCTTCTCCTTGATGATTGTCACAGCTTCCTGGTCACCGGCGGCCAGGGCCTCAAATAAAGGTGGAATTTCACTGGCGCACTCAAGCACGACACGCATATGGGCCTGCATGGCCTTAAAAGGTGACTTGCCAAACAGGTTTGCAAATGTATTGGTTGATGCCATGGTTACACTCTCCTCTGGCCTTCGCTGCAATGTGGTCACAGGACAGGCTCCCTGTGAGGAATGCTAGATCCTGGATAGCAGCTTGGGTATGACGTAGATCAAATAAACTTGTATAAAGTCGACACGCGTGAACGACTATTTTTTACCAGCAAGCATCGCTTCCAGCCGATCACAAAAGGTGCTGATCACCTTGATGCGCGCAAAGGGTTTGTCGTTGCCCTCCACCAGCACCCACGGTGCAGAATGGGTACTGGTGTGTTCGACGATACCGTTGACTGCCCATTCATAGTCATCCCATTTCTCGCGGTTACGCCAGTCTTCCTCGGTCAGCTTCCAGCGCTTGTGAGGGATCAGTTTGCGCGCCTCGAAGCGTTCCAGCTGCTCATCCTTGCTAATATGCACCCAGTATTTCAGCAGCAAAATGCCGTGGTCCGTCAGTTGTTCCTCGAACTCATTAATCTCGGCGAAGGCCCGCTTCCATTCCTCCTCGGCGGCAAACCCCTCAACACGCTCCACCAGCACGCGTCCGTACCAGCTGCGGTCAAAAATGTTAATGCGCCCGGCGCGGGACAGGTGCCGCCAGAAACGCCACAGGTAGTGATGGGCCCGTTCCTCATCCGTTGGCGCAGCAATCGGGATAACCTGATAGTGGCGTGCGTCCAGTGCAGCAGTAACCCGGCGGATTGCCCCCCCCTTGCCGGCGGCATCAGGTCCCTCGAACAGCAGGATGGTGGATATCTTTCTCTTCAGCGCCTCGCGATGCAGCTGGTTCAGCCGTGCCTGGCATTTTTTTAACTGTTTTTTATAGTCCGGTTTGGGCAAATGCAGCGACATGTCCAGACTCGACAGTACCGTTGTGCCCGGCAAAGGCGCTGGCACGTCAATCGATTCATCCGCCTCAGGGGCAGATGTTCCAGCCACTGGTTTTTGTTTCTCCAGTTCATCTGACTGGCGCTGCGCCGCCAGCGCCTCCAGCAGTAATGTTTTCTTCTGCTGCGCCTCGAGATGCCGGTTGATCTCATCCCGTATAATGCCTCCGACCATCAGACTGCGGTAGTTCGAATCTGCGCCCTCGACGATCGTCCAGGCCGCTCTACCGGTACTGGTACGCATGATGGTGCGTTCCGCCGCCGCCTCAAAGCGGTCATAAATCTTCCAGTGATCCCAGTCCTGCACGGTGACACGCCAGTTTGTCAGGGGGTCTTTCTCGAGTTTTTTCAGCCGTTGTTTCTGGGCATCCCGGCTCAGATGCATCCAGAACTTGATAATCAGCGCGCCATCATCGGCGAGGGCCTTCTCGAAGGCCAAAATACGATCCAGTCGGTGGTCGAAACTGGCCTGATCATCCTCGTCATGCACCCGGCGCAATATCGGCTGCGAATACCAGGAACTCAGAAACAAGCCAATATGGCCTTTCGGCGGCAAATTACGCCAGAAACGCCAGTATTCCGGGCGATCACGTTCTTCGTCGGAAGGCGCGTCAAAGGCCCTGGTTAGCAGCCAGCGTGGGTCCATCCACTCATTGAGAAGATTAACGGTTTCACCCTTGCCGGCACCATCTACGCCAGCAAACACAACGATGACTGGAAATCCGCAGTCCGTCATGAGATTCGCCTGCGCCTCGAGCAATGCCTGCCGCAGCAAAGGCTCCCGCTGATTGAACTCGCTTTTTGAAACTTTCTGTCCAAGCTCGGCTATTCTGAACATAACTATCCCCCTGATATGGGCCGGCATGCCTCATCACATCTTAACCGGTATCCGTAAAACCGTTAACCTCTTATAATACCAGTAATACCAGTTCGTAAACTATAGTCAGAATACGCTAGCAAGCAGGATGATGCATGGCAAAGATTCTCGTTGAAGACCGGGAAGACAGTACACGCGTTCCGTTTCTGCGCGGCATCCTGATTCGCTCTCTGCAGGATTCAGGACTGTCATTCGATACGGCCTATGAGTTGGCCACGGAAATTCGCGAGGGTCTGAATGAGAGTCCGCTGATAACTACTCAGGAACTGCGACAGCAGGTCATCAAGCTACTCAAGACCCGTTCCGGACAGGATGTCATCAACCGCTATGGAAAACAGCAAAGACCCTTTGGCATCCAGGTGGAACAACGGGACGGGCAGCTAACCCCTTTTTCCCGAATCGAATATCAGCACTGCCTTGAAAATATTGGACTCACCAGTGAAGAGGCCATCGAGATCGTGACAACCGTCCACAAGCATCTGGTTGACCGGCGCATTGAAAAGATGACGTCAAGGCACTTGGGGGAGCTGACCTACCGCTACCTGCGGCAATCAAACGCACTGGGCGCGGCAGTCGCCCACCGCTGGCTGGTATGGCGTGATTTTATCAACAGCGGCAAGCCATTGATTTTCCTTATAAGTGGTACAGCCGGTTGCGGGAAAAGCACCATTGCCTCCATGCTGGCAAGCCGTCTGGATATTGTCCGCACCCAGTCGACCGATATGCTGCGTGAGGTCATGCGCATCATGATGCCGAAACAGCTTATGCCGGTCCTGCATACTTCATCATTTGCAGCCTGGACCGCACTACCCGGCCAGCCGAAGACCACCAATAACGGGGTGCCGGATACACTGCTGATCAATGGCTACCAAAGCCAGGCAGATTTGCTCGCTGTCGCCATTGAAGCCGTTATCCAGCGCGCCCTGCGTGAGCAGGTGTCACTGATCCTGGAGGGTGTCCACATCCATCCGGCAATCGTGGAAAAACTGGCAAAGAACAATAACGCAGTGGTTATACCCATCATGCTGGGTGTGCTGAAGCGTAAACAGTTACAACGAAGAATACACGGCCGCGGTACTGATGTGCCGCAGCGTCGCGGTGATCGCTACCTCAGGCATTTTGATGCAATCTGGCGATTGCAGTCCTATCTGCTGTCCGAGGCCGACCATGCGAATATACCTATTGTCTCCAACAGCAACAGGG
>JAQBDO010000124.1:0-2884 GCA_032124375.1 Gammaproteobacteria bacterium | reverse complement strand
GACGGCTGCCAGGTCGGCCGGGTTACCGAGGTCGCCCTCAACAAAGTCGCCACCGGGGAGAAGTTCGCGGTGCCCGCGTGACAGGTTGTCGAGGGTAACAACCGGATACTCTGCGCGTAGCAGATCAAGCACCATGTGTGAGCCGATGTAGCCGGCACCGCCGACAACAAGAATCGCGGGTTTATCCATATGTTGTCACCATGAGCGCCTGTTTTTATGTTTTATAGCCACGAAAGCACACGGAATGACACGGAAATATTTCTGTCAGGGAACCTCTGCTGTGTCGTCATTCCGGCCTGCGCCGCGATGACAGGATAATAATGATCAATCAGTGCTTCCTGAAGCAATTTATTCTTCCTTGTGTTTCTGGGGCAAAAATTTCTTTTCGGGTTGAACCACGACTAGCGATTGACGGCCGTGTCGGTAACCCGGGATGAACCGGCAAGCGAGTTGATTTGTTCGGCCAGTACCATGCCGAAGTCAGGGTTGCCCTTTTGCAGGCTGATTTTTGTCGCGGTTGAATCGTTATACAGTACCGGCCCATCCCAGCGGGCGAGTAGTTCTGCGACGCCTGCCTGCTGTCCTGAACCGCCTTCTTCGCGGTCAATGAGCAGGATATCCATTTGTGCCGGGTCCAGTTGCTGGAGGTGCTCTGCATCCAGGGGCAGGGCACTGACGACATTAAAACCGTAGCTTTCCAAGAGTCTTGATAAATATTGCCTTAAGCCCTCGTGCGGGGAGCACACGCTGATGCGGAGTTTTTTTTTAGCCGGCTGCTGCTCACTGGGAAAATCATCCTGGTATTTGTTTGCTCCCGTGTCAGCTTGCCGCTGTGCAGTTTTGATGTCTGTTGGGGGTGTTGCCGGCAATGGCTCAGCTGCGTTCTCAATTTTCGGTGCCTCGTTGCCGCCGGTGGTCTCTGGTACCGGTTTGGCTTCTGCTTGCGCTGCAGGCTGCAGCGCAGGGAGGTCGGCGGCCGTCTCTTGCGGGACCGTTGCATCTGCATGCCCGAAGGTCGGGAAGATGCCGCCTTGCTGTTTTTCCCTGGCGACGTCCGTCACCAGGTCGGCATAGATTTGCGGTTGTTGATCTGCAAAACCGTAAACAAGTACGGTGTCGCAGAGCTGGTTGATGAGCCGCGGTACGCCGTTGCTGTAAAGGTATATGGCCTGGCAAGCTGCATCGGAAAAAATGTTCGGGCTGCCGCCGGCCACCTTGATGCGATGGCGTATGTAGGCCGCGGTCTCTTCCGCAGACAGTGGCTGCAGGTGGTAGTCCACCGAAATGCGCTGGGCGAACTGCACCAGGTCAGGGCGTTGCAGCGTCTCACGCAGTTCGCGCTGGCCGACGAGGATGACCTGCAGGGCCTGGTCCTTGTCGGCATTGATGTTAGAGAGCATGCGCAGCTCTTCCAGTGTCTCGGCCGACATGTTCTGGGCCTCGTCAATAATCAGCACGGTGCTGCGGTTGTGCGCATACTCGTCGATAATAAAGTCGACCAGTCGCCGGTACATCTCGACCTTGTTCATGCCGGTATGTTCAAGGTTGAACGCGAGCAGTATCCATTCCAGCAGTTCACCAAAGGAGCGGTGTGTGTTGGAGATCAGGCCGACGGTATGTTCCCGATCCATGTTGTCCAGCAAATGGCGAATCAGGGTGGTCTTGCCGGCACCAATGTCGCCACTGATGACCGTGAAACCGGCCTGGTTCATCAGGCCATACTCCAGCATCGTAAACGCCATACGATGCTTGTCGCTCATGTACAGAAAGCCGGGATCGGGTAACAGCGTGAAGGGTTTCTCGCTGAGTTTGTAGAATGTTTTATACATGGAGGAGGGTGTTGCCGGTCAGGCGCTCTTTCTTGCAGCCTTGTTAAGCACAGTGCCAACGATATTGGTGCTTTCGAGTAATTCAACAGCGCGTTCAATATCCTGCTTCTGTGTGCTGCCTTCTTCAACGACCAGCAAGGCCGCATCGACATAGGGCGAGAACGCCAGCGCATCTGCTGATGTGAGCACCGGTGGCAGGTCAAAAATTATGATGCGGCTGTGGTAACGGGATTTCATGTCGTCCACCAGTTGCGCCATCTTCGGTGAGTTCAGCATTTCTGCCGAGTTGGTTAAAGGGCGCCCTCCCGGCAAGATTACCAGGTGCTCGACACGACTGGGTTTTACCAGTAGTTCGGCAATAGGTATGTCGTCCATCAGGTGATCACTCAGTCCCTTTCGATGCTCCAGCCCGAAATGTTCCAGCATCCAGGGGTGTCGCAGATTGGCATCCACCAGCAGCACTGTGTAGTCGACCTCGCGTGCGATACTGATGGCAAGATTAATGGCAGTGAGGGTCTTGCCTTCGCCTTCCCCCGGGCTGGTGACGGCAAGTACGTTCCAGTTGTTTTCCTTGAAGCGTTGCAGGACCTGGGTACGCAGATGATTGTAGGCGTCGGTGAATTCGCCGGGCTCCACACCCGTAATGATGCGATTTTCGCGCAGAATCGAGTCCTCAACAGAAATTGTTTGTGTCTGGCTGGCTCCAACCGTTGCCGCGCTGGCCGGGGAGGTGCCGGGGGCAGGGACGGGGTCGCCACCCTGTCTGATTTCACGTTCCTGCCGCGCCTTTTCCAGTGCTTTTTTAATGCGTTCCATGTGTATTTATCCAGTAATTACCTGATTACAAAGTGTAAACCCTGTATTGCCAATAGTATCGGGTTGTTTTTGTGAATGCTTGAAATATCAGTGGATCATGATCGTGGTACTGCCTCAATCTGATAAAGACGGATATGATTGCCACGGCAGCACACGCAAGCATAAATGCCATAACGGGCTATCCACTTGACGTGAGCTGCTACTATATCTTGTGGTCATGATTTTCGACTATTTTCTGA
>JAQBDO010000123.1:0-5073 GCA_032124375.1 Gammaproteobacteria bacterium | reverse complement strand
GACAACGGGCCTTTTTTATGCGGGCATTCATCCTTGATGGCGAATACCTCGTCGGTCGACGTGCGAAACAGGGCGATGTTGATGGTGTCGGTTTTCAGTACCCGTGAACCCAGTTTCGGGATGTCTTCCAGTTTTGCGATTGCTGTCCAGTTGCTCATGATAATGTCTCGTTCGCGTATCTATTCAGGGTTGCAGGAGCGTCTTGCAGCCGCGATATTTTCGAAATCCCAAGCGCGCCTGCAACACGCTCCTGCGGGTTTTATTTACATCAACCGGCAATCCGCAGCGGCGTGAACTCATGTGCCTCAACACCATTGGCGCGTTCCTTCCACGGGTCGGTCTGCGAAAACTGCTGGGAATACAGGAAGCGTTCGTTCAATGCCTTGCGGCCGGCCGCGTCTTCCAGCAAGCGTTTCTTGATGTAAGTGAGGCTGACACGTTCCACCCAGGGTGCGGTGCGTTCCAGGTAATGTGCTTCCTCGCGGTACAGCTGGGCAAAGGCGCCGGTGTATTCTTTCACTTCATCCTCGGTCTCGACCTTGCAGAGCAGGTCGGTGACACGCACCTTGATGCCGCCGTTACCACCGACATGTAATTCATAGCCGGAATCGACACACACGATACCGAAGTCCTTGATGGTGGCTTCGGCGCAGTTGCGCGGGCAACCGGACACCGCCAGTTTGTACTTGTGTGGCATCCATGAACCCCAGGTGATCTGTTCCAGTTCGATGCCGAGCCTGGTGGAATCCTGCGTGCCAAAGCGACACCATGCAGAACCGACACAGGTCTTCACCGTACGCAGCGCCTTGCCATAGGCATGGCCGGAAACAAATCCGGCTTCGGCGAGGTCGCCCCAGATGCCCGGCAGTTCGTCTTTTTTAAGGCCTAGCATGTCGATGCGCTGGCCGCCGGTGAACTTGACGGTTGGCACGTTCCACTTTTCAGCAATGCGTCCCAGTGCCATCAGTTGTTGTGCCGAGGTTTCGCCGCCAAAGATGCGCGGTATCACCGAATAGGTGCCGTCTTTTTGAATATTGCCGTGGGCGCGTTCGTTGATGAAGCGTGACTGTGCATCATCCTTGTATTCACCCGGCCAGTAGGCCAGCAGGTAGTAATTCAGTGCCGGTCGACAGGCGGCACAACCATCCGGTGATTTCCATTCGAGGAAGTCGCGCACGGCGGCTATGGTTTTCAGCTGGTTTTGCTTGATGGTCGCAATCACTTCGTCATGGCTGTAATCGGTGCATTTGCACATGCCCTGCTTGTTCGGTGCTGCGTCATAACCCTCACCGACGATACTGGACAGCAGTGCTTCTACCAGGCCGGTACAGGAACCGCAGGAGCTGGACGCCTTGGTATGCGCGCGTACATCTTCCAGCGTGAACAAGCCGTGTTTGGAAATGGCATTGACGATGTCGCCCTTGCAGATACCATTACAGCCGCAGATCTCGGCATCATCAGACAGTGCCATGACGCGCGTTTCATCACCATGACCGGCATCGCCGAGGTCATGCTGGCCGAACAGGAGGGTCTTGCGGAAGTCGCTAATGCTGGTGCCTTCGCGCATCAGCTGGAAGTACCAGGTCCCGTCGATGGTGTCACCGTAGAGCACCGCACCCTTGATGCGACCGTCCCGGATAACGATCTTTTTGTAGGTGCCGGCGGCCTGGTCCTGCAGGCTGATGACTTCATCGCCTGCTGTTTCGTTGAAGTCACCGGCCGAGAACAGATCGATGCCGGTGACCTTGAGTTTGGTCGAGGTTATCGAGCCCTTGTAATGGGCATAACCGAGGCTCGCCAGTTGATTGGCGGCCACCTTGCCCTGTTCAAACAGCGGTGCCACCAGGCCGTAGGCGATGCCGCGGTGTTGCGCACATTCGCCGACGGCGTAGATGGCCGGGTCAAAGGTTTGCATTACATCGTTGACGACGATGCCGCGCTCGCAGTGCAGGCCGGCGCTTTTTGCCAGTGCGGCGTTCGGCACAATACCGACACCCATGACAACCAGGTCGGCCGCAATTTCGGTGCCGTCCCTGAAGCGCACGCCCTGCACGCGGCCGTTACCGATAATCTCTGCGGTGGCTGCTTCCATCAGGAAGGTCATGCCGCGTTCTTCAAGTGAGGCCTTCAGCAGTGCGGAGGCCGGCTTGTCGAGCTGGCGTTCCATGAGGGAATCCAGCAGGTGCACGACAGTGACGTCCATGCCCTGTTTCATCAGGCCGTTGGCGGCTTCCAGTCCCAGCAGACCGCCGCCAATGACGACAGCCTTTTTGTACTGTTTCGCTGCCTGCAACATGGTGTCGACATCATGAATATCGCGGAAGGCGATGACGCCGTCCTTGTCCTTGCCCGGCACCGGAATGATGAACGGATTGGAGCCGGTCGCCAGCAACAGCCGGTCATAGCTGGCGGCGGTGCCGTCTTCGGCGATCACCTTTTTGTTGAAGCGATCAATTTTTACGACCGGCTTGCCTTTATGCAGGGTAATGCCATTGTCGATGTACCACTGTTCAGCGTTGAGCATGATGTCATCGATGGTCTTCTCGCCGGCCAGTACCGGGGAGAGCATGATGCGGTTGTAGTTGCCGTAGGGTTCGGAGCCGAACACCGTGATGTCATATTTATCCGGTGCAATCTTCAGCAGTTCTTCCAGGGTGCGTACTCCGGCCATGCCGTTGCCGACCAGTACCAATTGTTGTTTCATGGGAATCCTGTGCCTGTTTAATAAAGATTGCTGTTTCTACAGCAAGGTCTGTACTAGCACCGGGTGGTTGTGCAAGGAAACTATATAAGTAATTGATTTAAAGGGCCTGAATTGGTGCGGCATGGGAGGGTAGCTGATTCAGCGGGCTTCATTGTTGCACTACAATGGCGCGGCGGCGGTGATGTTCGCACCTTCTTGTTATGGCTTCCCCCCTCGGCGGTGAGTGCGTGGTGTGATCGTTCCGGTCACCGCCGCGAGGTACGCACTGGAATGGTTTCGGGCTGCACTGTATCGGTGCTTATTAACCCGGCGAGGTGCGCAGCCCTCGTGTTATCCACCTGTAATATCAGCTACCTAAGGTTCTGGCATGGAATCTGCTCATAGACTTATAGACATGGCAGGCTGCAATGGCGCAGTCGGGGTGGGCGCTTGCCACACTCGATGTTTTTGCAAGATTTTCGTAATTTTTTAACATGAAGGTTAAGGAGAAGTACATGAACATCAAGCTGGACAGGACAGCGCTGGCCAACGCGGGACGGCGATTAAAACAATCTATGCAGCTTGTGATGGCAGCTGGCGTACTGGGTCTCGTGATCGCTGCGCCAGCAACGGCCCTGGCGGGGAAACTGGAAAAGGAAGACCTGAAATTCGGATTTATCAAACTGACGGACATGGCGCCACTGGCGATTGCCTACGAGAAGGGATATTTCGAGGACGAGGGCCTGTACGTCACGCTGGAGGCACAGGCCAACTGGAAGGTGCTGCTGGACCGCGTGATTGATGGCGAGCTGGACGGTGCGCATATGCTCGCCGGTCAGCCGTTGGGTGCAACCATCGGTTTTGGTACCAGGGCGGATATTATTACCGCGTTCAGCATGGACCTGAATGGTAACGCCATTACGGTTTCCAACGATATATGGGAACAGATGAAGCCGCATGTGCCGTACAAGGATGGCAAGGCGGTACACCCGATCAAGGCGGATTACCTGAAACCGGTGGTGGATAAATACAAGAAGGAAGGCAAGCCCTTCAAGATGGGCATGGTGTTCCCGGTGTCCACGCATAATTACGAGTTGCGCTACTGGCTGGCGGCTGGCGGCATCCACCCGGGGTTTTACGCACCGGAGAAGGGTGATATTACCGGCCAGATCAATGCCGATGCACTGCTGTCCGTGACACCGCCACCGCAGATGCCGTCGACGCTGGAAGCCGGCACTATCTACGGCTACTGCGTGGGTGAGCCATGGAACCAGCAGGCCGTGTTCAAGGGTATTGGTGTACCGGTGATTACCGATTATGAAATCTGGAAGGACAACCCCGAGAAGGTCTTCGGTGTTTCTCAGGAATGGGCGGACAAGAATCCGAATACCCACAGGGCGGTACTGAAGGCGCTGATCCGCGCCGCCATGTGGCTGGATTCCGGTGGCCTGGAAAACCGCAAGGAAGCGGCAAAGATCATGTCGCGCCCCGAGTATGTCGGTGCGGACTATGAAGTCATTGCCAACAGCATGACCGGCACCTTTGAATATGAAAAAGGCGACAAGCGCTCGGTACCGGATTTCAATGTGTTTTTCCGCTACAACGCGACCTACCCGTACTACTCCGATGCGGTCTGGTACCTGAGCCAGATGCGCCGCTGGGGTCAGATCGCCGAGTACAAACCGGATTCCTGGTACATGGATATGGCGAAAAAAGTCTATCGCCCGGATCTGTATGCCGAGGCCGCAAAAGAGTTGATTGCGGAAGGCAAGGCGCAGGCGAGTGACTTTCCTGATTTTGGCAGCGAAACAGGTTTCCGTCCGCTGCAAACAGAGTTCATCGATGGCATTGCCTACGACGGCACCAGGCCAAACGCGTACCTGGCGCAGTTCCCTATCGGATTGAAGGAACAGGACAAGGTTAATTGAGAGTTCTCCAGCAAGGCCCTGGCCCGCACAACTCACACTGTGCGGGCCTTTTTTAAAGAGCGAGTGAGAGGCAAACATGACAGCGGAAACAATGAAGACATTTCAGATGCAGGACTACCAGGAGGCCGTCAGGGCATTCGTGCTGCCACTTGTTGCGTTTGTGCTGTTCCTCGGCTTGTGGAGTTTTGCAGCCGCACGCATAGAGACATCGCTGGGGCAGTTGCCGGGTCCGGTAGCGGTGTGGGGGCAGGCGACCAACCTGGTCGCGGAACATCGTGCGGAACGCCAGAAAGCGGTCGCCTTTATCGAGCGCCAGGAACAGCGCAACCAGCAGAAGCTGGCGGAGGACCCGACTGCAGACGTGCGCATCCGGCCCTACACCGGCAAGCCGACCTTTCTGGATCAGATCGTTACCAGCCTGCTGACGGTGTTTACCGGGTTTCTGCTGGCGACGGTGATTGC
>JAQBDO010000122.1:0-6711 GCA_032124375.1 Gammaproteobacteria bacterium | reverse complement strand
ATCCACTCCCAGATCCGCAGGCCCGCGCCGGGTTTGGCGCAGGCCGCCACCTCCGGGGTGTCGTTCACGGCCAGGAGGTCCTTGTAGTAGCCGCGCCCCACCAGGCTGATCTCCGGCAGGTCATTGGTGCCAGGACTGTTGGAAATCAGGTTCACCGACACGCAGCGCTTTGCGGCGTCCTTCAGCGCGGTGGAGAGGGATGGTGTTGGCACGAAGTAGGCGTTCGCGATCAGGACTTCGGCCTGCGCCCGTTCAATCAGCTTGATGTAGGCCTGCTGGATGTAAGTCTCTTGCAGGCGTGGGCGATTCTGGAGGAACCGGCAGGTAGCCCTCTGGAACGCGAGGGCTGGCCGCCGCGACTCCAGTTGTGCGACATTCGCGAGGATTGCCGGGTCTGTCGTGTATGAAATCTGTACCTTGCCGGTCTTGTCCAGGATATTTCGCGTTGCATCCCAATACAGGTTCGTGTTGAAGATGCCGCGGCTCTTCTTCACGCCGACAAAATAATCGAAATTGCGGTCGAACGCCTCGACCAGGTCGTCGACGATGGCGCCGCGCACGACGAGGTCCTGGTCACGCCAGGTATTGTCCGGATGGTCCGGATCAGCGCGGAAGTACTCGTTGCCGATGTTCAGCCCGCCGGTGACGGCGAGCGCATGATCTGTCTCGCCGTCGATGATCCACATCTTCTCGTGGAAGCGCTTGTCGAGCTGTTCCGGATCGTAGTGCGGTGTCAGCACAGGGAGAGGCACTTCGTTCAGCCATTGCAGTGCCATCGCCTCGTAGCCCTCGACCTCGATGCCATGTTGCTTGAGGTCGAAGAACATTCTTTGAGTCTGCAGCCACGGGTTCGAGAATGCATCGACGATGACGCGTACATCGAGTCCAGCGGCCTTTTTCTGCTTCAACACCTCGGCTATCCGGAGCCCGGACTCGTCGCCCTTGAAGACGAGCGCCTGGATACGAATCGAGGTTTGTGCGTTTTTCAGGGCTTCCATGCGGATGGCAAATGAATCCTCGCCCCCGTGCAGTACCGCGAGTTCGCATTCATCGGGTCCGCGCACAGGGAACAGGCCGCTCAAACCGACGTCAGGATAGGGGCTGCCGGTGAAGGTGCTTTCCGAACCGAGCACGGAGGACGCGCTCGTCTCCTGTATGAACGCATCCACGGACATGTCCGTTACCGGCGGGGAAGATGCACAGGCAGAGAGCAGACCGAGTGTCGCTGCAATGGAGCATGCGTGCCTGGTGGTCAGGAAAATCTTTTTCATGAGACTCATCTGGTGTACGCGGACATTACTGGTATACCCGCTGGAACCTTTTCATTATGCTGCTTTGCATATACCCTGCATTCTAGATAATAGCGACAAACGAGGGAACCTCTGTTTATTGTTGTCGTAATGAATACGCTGCCAGAGTGATGTTGGTGTCGTTAATTCACACATCGGTGGCGCGGGTTTGCGCCAACCTGAAACATGACCCTGACAGAGCCCCCCTGGGATCACTGGAAACAGCATGATTACACCTGCAGGAACACAGCGATTGACACCAGGTGGGAAGCCGGAAATGGTCCTGCCGTGCCACTTGCTGCGCAGTATCAGGTGCGCACACTGGGGCGTGCTGCTGATGGTCTTGTTGCTTGCCGGATGCGCTGCGGGCACGGTGCAGCCGCCGGCAGCCGAGGCTGACCTGCCGCTTGACCTGGGGCGTGTCCAGAGCCTCACGCAGGATGGCGTTACCGTGCGACTGGCGATTCCTGCCGACGACAAAGCGGTGCGCTACTTTGGCGTGAAGCTTGCCGAATATGACATCCAGCCGATCTGGGTTCGGGTAGAGAACGAAAGCGACGCGGATTACTGGCTGCTGCCCATTGCGATTGACCCTGATTATTACTCCGCGGACGAAGCGGCCATCATCACGGGCGAAGATCTTCCGGGTCATGCGCGTGATCGCAACAGGAAAAAATTCCGTGACAATGCCCTGCCGTTTTATTCGAAGGCCGGGAGTGCCATCGAGGGCTACGTTTATGCCACGCATGCGCTCGGTGGGCGGCTGGTCGATGTGCGCATGAAGGGTAACCAGCGCAGCATCCGCATGCGCTTCGCCGTGCTGCTCCCGACGGAAGGGTTCGATTACGAGAAGTCGGAGTTGAAGCGGCTGTATGCGCAGTTGCACGCGCTGCCCGACCTGACACTCCCGCAATTGCATGAGCACCTCCAGACGTTGCCGTGCTGCACCACCACCGCGGACGGTTCGGGTGAGGGTGACCCGCTGAATGTCGTGCTGATTGGCAGTGGCGAGGATGTCATCGCCGCGCTGAGCTCGAGTGGCTGGAATTTCACCGAGGCCATCACCATAGACAGTATCCGCCGGATGGTGGGTGCTGCTATTGCAGAAAAGTCGTTCCCAACGGCGCCGGTGAGTTCCCTGTACGCCTTCGGCCGGCCGCAGGACATCGCATTGCAGCGCGGACGGTCGCGGATATCGCAGCACAATCACATGCGGCTTTGGCTGGCGCCCTTTCGCAGCGAGGGCAAGGCGGTGTGGATAGGGCAGGTGAGTCGTGACATCGGCGTCAAGATGACAACCAAGTCACCGTCGCTGACAACACACATAATCGACCCGGTCGTGGATGAATCCAGGGAATACCTGCTGGACAGCCTGCTGCACCGGGATGCCGTTGCCCGGTTCGCCTTCGTCAGGGGCGTTGGCGCGGCGGGGCCTGATGCGCCGCGGCTGAACCTGACCGATGATCCGTATTTCACCGACGGCTTGCGGCTTGTTGTCTGGTTGTCGCAAACGCCGGTGACGCCGGAACAGGCCGTAGACCTCGACTGGAACGATTCGATTGATCCGGTTCGCAAAAGTGCCGGGGAGAATCTGCCGGATTAGCGGGGAGCGGGCATTTTCAACTGCCCACGCGCGTTTGTTCCTGCACTGTTGACCAGCATCGGTGTGTTGCTGTCAGCCCGGTCTAATCCACCGGTGAGCCTCTGCTTATAGCGTCGTCCCGGACGCAGCGAAGTGGAGATCCGGGGTCCGGGGATTTTAATGACTTGCTGGATACCGGATAACGGCTGCGCCGTTTCCGTCAAGAGGATGAAATGTTAACGGGACAGTAGAACCTATCTCAAAATATAATTCTGTAGGAATACGCAGAGTCCTACGTGTACTGCTATGAATAAGCCACGGCACAACAAGTATATTTCGTCACTTCGTTCCTCGGTAACTGCTCCATGCGTCGCCAGGAGGCGCCTACTTTAGGTACCCTACCTCCTACATCCATGTAGTCGTCGCAATGACGAGTAATTCCGGATATGCACAAAGTCAGCCCCACGAAGACGTAAGGCTTACCTGGATGAACTGTCCACAATTTTGAGATGGGTTCTAGTGAGATTAAATACAGGTTGTTACCGGATCCCGGCCTGCGCCGGGATGACGGAAGAAAAATCAATCATTATCAGCCGGTGAGTCATCCAGCTCAGGGTGCAGCGGCCGCGGTTTCGACCGTGACCTCCGGTGTTTCAGGATGAGCCTCCTCGATGAGTTTCTGGATCCTCGTCGCCAGCGTCTGGTGGTCATAGGCCGAGTTCTTGCGCAGCACGTTGGAAATCAGCATGACCATGTATTGCAACCGCCGCTCGCCAGCCGGGCTCTCGATGATGGCGAAGGAGTTCATGTAGTTTTTTACATTCCCCTTGTATTTGCCGCACTTGAAATCCGGCTCTTTCCTGCACTTGTAGAGTGATCCCGACTTGAAGTACACCGCAGCATCCTTCAGGGCCGGCGATGACGCGTAGCGGATGCGCCGCTCGGTGACATACAGCAGGCGCTTGATCTGGCGACTCGAGAACTCGTCCACCAGTCGTCCCTGTTCCATGCGCAGCCCGTACAGCAGCAGCTGTCGCGCAGTGGCATAGCTGTTGCCGGGGCCCGGCACTTTCAGTTTGCCCTGGTGCGTGAAGAAGCTGGCCTGGCGGAAATAATCGAGATCGAATCCATTGCGCACCAATGGCTCGAAGAAGGTCTTCTCGAACAGCGCGGTCAGTTCCTTTTTCGGCGTCTCCCTGAAGAAGCGCCGGATCTCGGGCTCCGGCGGCGGATAATCCTTCCCGTACTGGCGCATCAGCATGGCGTCACGCATCAGCATGCCGGCGGCCGAGTTGGAGCTGGGTGACAGCATCCAGTCGAGGAATTCCCACAGGGTTGCCTGATCACCGTCCCTGATGGTGCGACGCTCCAGCTTGCGTGTCTCGACGTCGTACATGCGCACGGTATGGTGGTCGGTGTGCGAGAACTCGTCGGCGGTGATGATCGTGTTCTGCAGGACGTGGATGCGGTCCGCCTCGTCCGGCCAGATGTCAGCCAGGGCCTGGAAGATTGCCAGTGCCACGGCCAGCTTGCCAACGCTGCCGACGTTCTGCCTGTGGTTGCCATTGTGCTCCGCGTAGCGCGGCAGCTCCGGGTCTGACAGGTCGAGCACGGCGATTCCGTAGCGATCGGCATTGCTGCCCAGCAGCCGGGTAACCTGCTGACTGAATGCTGTATCCACGGGTGGCAGGTCGAGGCCAGGCTCATCGAGCAGGCGCAGGTCGACCTGGTCGCTCGCGAGTGTCGCGCCCGGCGGCTGCGGGCGCCCCTTGAGTTCACCTTCCTCTATCAGTCGCGCGGCCTCCAGTCGGCGTATGCCGGTATCCACGTAGCCGTCCAGTGGGTAGGCCCGGGTCAGTGCCGGCAGCGAGCAGGTAACGGCGCACACCAGTACGCCACAGGTAAGCCTGTTATTGAGCGATTTCATTTTTCAGGTATCTCCGCGAGGTTGACTGTTCTGTCCATGGCGGACGCCAGTGCCTTGTCCATGCTGACCAGGTAGGCGTTGCCGCGGGCGCTGCGACTCTCCAGGAAAGGCCGGATCTGGAAGAGCCTGAGCTGGCCATCGACGAAGCCGAATTCCACGTCGGCAGCGGCCGGTCGCCCGGCATCATCGGTAATGGGCGGGAAGCGGGTCGGCAATTCATCGCGCGCAAAGCTGATCAGGCGCCGGACCTCCGCGGGTGCGAGCACGGTCTCCGAGCCCGATGCCGGCAGTTTCTCGATTCCGCCGCTGGCGGCCGGCCGGCGCCGCCAGGGCGCGGTTGCCGTGGCCATTACGCGCACGTTGCCGTTACGGGTGTCGACCCGCAGTGACTCCGCTGCCTGGCCGTCCACGGCGCCACCGACGCCCTCGTTGACCGCCACCGATATCACCTGCCGGTCGCCGGTGTCGAGGTCCTGGGTGACGAGCACCCCGGACTTGTCAGAGGCCACCGAACCCAGCAGCAGGATCGAGGTGTAGACGTGCTCGGGACTTTCCATGTGCGACTGGCGCCAGGCGAACGCACGGGCAGTGAAGGGCGATGCCCAGACCTCGTTGATGGCGGGTAACAGCTTGTCATAGCCGATCACGTTGGGCAGCGTGAGGTTGAGACCCGCGCCGGTGAACCCGGGGAGGTCCTCCACGTTGGTGTCGGAGCGGACGAAGACGCCGGCGCCGGCATTGCCGAAGGTGTCGATCATTGCAGCCCTGAGTTGCTCGCGGAACCTAGTGCTGTGCCGGGTGGCGATAATCAGGTCGTAGAGTTCGGCGCGGAAGGCCTCGGTCCTGGCCGCCCGCTCCGACGAGCCCGCCGGGAGTGCTGCCAGGGTGCGGTACTGTCCAACCATCCAGTCATAGATGCTCTGGTCGCTGTCGCGATAGGGTCGGTCGAGCACTTCGACCTTGAAGATGCCGAAGGGAATGGCGACACCGGGGGCGACCGACTCGGGGAAGGCGCGTCGCAGTTCGCCAAGCTTTGCCGCCTTTGGACCCACGGTGCGGCCCGAGTCCGAGGCACGCAGGTCGTCCAGGCTGATGAACTCCCGCGCCGAGAGGTCCAGTTTCACGAGGTCCGGGCGGATGACCACGTCGCTGGTCATGCCTTCCTCGCCCAGGATTTTTTCCCAGCGGGCATCGAACGGTGCCAGTTCAACAAGTCCTGCCGGGCTTACCGCCAGCACCACCTGCTCGCCGTCATGGGCCTCCAGCCGGGGGATCAGGCTCTCGTCGACCGTGATGTTCGGTATCCCCAAGTTGCGTGCCAGCAGTTGCACGTGGGACAGGGGGTTGCCTTCGCCTGCGGTCAGGATGCCGGCAATCGGTGGCAGGTCAGAGACGGTCTCCGGCAGCAGGTAGATGCCCCTGGGATCAAACTCCTCCATGCGACTGAGATCGGGGCGGGCATGCAGCACCCCGACGGCGATCCCCGGGTTGAGGGCGTTGAAGCCGATGCCGATTTCCTCGCCGAAAACCTTGTGGCGGACACCGGCCAGCCGGTTGCCGTCCTGTGTCAGGCCGTTGAGTACCAGGGAGTAGAACAGCAGCGGGCTGCCCCGGAGCTGGTCCTGGATGAACAGCATCGCCCGGGGCTCGATCCCGGCCAGCTTCTGCATGGATTCGAAAAAGAAAAAGCGCAGGTTCTGCGTGGCCCAGCCGGGGACCCGCCCGAGATAGCGCAGTTCGTCGAGGTAGCGTTCCAGCGTGACCCCGGAAACGGACAGCCCGTCCAGTGATTGCTGCAGGGCCTTGCGCTCGCGCAGCCGGATCAGGCCGGTCCCGTAGGCGGCCTCGGCGCCGGCCTTGAGCAGGTCGATACGCCGGGCGCGGGTCATGCCGGGCAGCGCCTCGCGCAACCC
>JAQBDO010000121.1:0-6355 GCA_032124375.1 Gammaproteobacteria bacterium | reverse complement strand
AGTCAAAGGGGCAGCCACGCGCTGTCTGTATCGAGTGATTTTTAAAAGTGGGATACTGATGCGACTATAGAAGCAATAATGCCAAGTTGCTCCACATACAGTACAAATATAAATAGCAACCTTTATTTAAGTGGTAATTATTTTTTCTAATTTTGAAAGTAGCATGTTTTCACACCGCCTCGGCCGAATCCGGTACTACATGAAATTCTTATATAGCTATTTTTCTAATCGAAAAGAACCGATCCGATATACCGATCATAAAGATGACTACCCTGAATACTGAGCAAACCTGACCCGACATACGAAGAAGTTTAAATATGTCCGCCTGGTCGTTCTGACGCCTTCCCGGAAAACCTGAAACAGACATGCAGACAGGTCACCACCACACTGGCTGCGCGCATATAGCTGGAATATTTCGGGCCTGTTACCGCTGTCTGAACAAGCCAACCCGTGAGTCACCAACACCGCGCGGATCACTGGCTGCAAATACCTGCCCGGTGTTCCGGTCCCAGTAGATGGCCTGCATGTTGCCGTATTCGCCATTCAGTTGTTGCAACGTATGTCCGCGCAGGGTCAGCGACTTGATCATGTCGGCATCAAAGGCTCCCGGTTCGTGCTGCACCGTGTCAGGCAGATACTGGTGGTGATAGCGTGGCAGACTGACCCATGAGTCCGGTTTGTTACCGGCTGCCTGATCAAGTATCCCCAACAGCACCATGGTGATGATGCGACTGCCACCCGGCGTACCCAGTATGGCAACACCGTCTGCGCTGTCAATAAAGGTTGGCGACATGCTCGATAACGGCCGCTTGCCTGGCTCAATGGCGTTTGCCGCCGCGCCCACCAGCCCATAGCCATTCGGCACGCCCGGCTTGGCAGAAAAATCATCCATTTCGTCATTCAGCAGCACGCCGGTTCCCGGTGGTACCACACAGGCACCGAACGGATAATTAATACTCAGCGTTGCCGCCACCCGGTTGCCCGCGCCATCCAGGATGGAGAAGTGTGTGGTATCCCGGCCACCGGTCTTTAGTTCTCTGCCCGGCAGGATCGAACTGGGTGTGGCGCGATTCAGCCGAATGGAACTCGCCTGGCGCCTGGCGTACCCGGGGCTGGTCAGCCTGGGCACGGGGATCGCAACAAAATCAGGATCCCCGAGGTAGACAGACCGATCCTGGTAGGCACGGCGCATGGATTCAATCACAACATGGGTGCGGGTCGCGGCATCGAGTTCAGTCAATTCAAACGTCGACAATATATTCAGCATCGCAGCCAGTGCGACACCCCCCGAAGAGGGCGGTGATGCCGAGGTGATGCGCAAGCCCTGAAACTCGACCTGAATCGGCTCTCGTTCTACCACTCGGTATTGCGCCAGATCCTCCATGGTCCAGATGCCACCCCCGGCGCGGACTCCGTCAACCAGCTGTCGCGCAATCGGACCGCGATAGAAGCCGGCGTTGCCGAAACGGGCAATGGCTGCCAGCGTATCCGCGAGATCCGGCTGCACAATGCGATAACCCTCTTCCGGCACTTCATCGTCTTGCAGGAATATACCGGCGGCTTCAGGATTATTTTGCAACACCGCCAGCCGAAACTGCGCCATCTCGCGATAGTGCGCATCGACTACAAAGCCCTCACGCGCCAGCCGGATAGCCGGTCGCAAACTGCGCGCAAGCGGCAAACGTCCGTAATGTCGGGCGATATGGTCCAGCGCCGCCGGTTCACCGGGGATTCCCGCTGCCAGCGCCCCGTCAACCGACAAATCCGGCACGACCTCGCCATCCGCATCAAGATACATATCCCGAGTGGCGGCCAATGGCGCCTTTTCGCGACCATCAACCATCACTTCAAAGTCATCACGCGCCCGATGCAACAACCAGAAACCACCGCCACCCAGACCAGAGCTGTACGGCTCTATCACCGCCAGTGCCGCACTCACGGCCACGGCAGCGTCAAATGCATTGCCACCGTCCGCCAGAATCTCCATCCCAGCCTGCGTCGCCAACGGGTGTGCACTGGCAATCGCGGCCAGCGCGGGCCGGGCAGACGCTGCCGCCACCGGGAAGACACCGCAGACAAACAGCAAAAAGGCCCCGTAACGGAGCCCCCTTGCTATGCTTTTCCGATCAATAGTCATCCACTTGCCTGCTTGCCTGTAAGCGCCTCGTATTTGTGCTGCAACTCTTGCTGGCTTTCAACGCGATCGGGATTCAGCGGGATACATTCCACCGGACAGACTTCCACGCACTGCGAAGTCTCAAAGTGGCCGACACATTCAGTACACAGATCCGGGTTTATCTCGTAAATCTCTTCACCCTGATAGATCGCGTCATTCGGGCATTCCGGCTCACACACATCGCAATTGATGCATTCATCGGTAATCATCAAGGCCATACTAATTCACTCGTCCACGTAATGCCGCCACTACCTTCTGGTGCACAAAGGGAGTGACATCACCACCAAGGCTGGATATTTCACGTACCAGGCTGGAGGAAATATAAGCGTACTGCTCAGCCGGCGTCAGGAACATGGTTTCGATTTCCGGCGCAAGGTGACGATTCATGCTGGCAAGCTGAAATTCGTATTCGAAATCAGACACGGCGCGTAAACCACGCAGGATGATTGAGGCCTGCCGCTGATGCATAAAATCGACCAGCAGGTTATCAAAACTGCAGACCTCGGCATTTTCGATATGCGCAAGCACTTCACGTGCCAGCGACACCCGCGTCTCAATCGGAAAGGCACCACCCTTGTCCAGATTGACGGCAACCGCCACGATGACCCTCTCAAATATACGGGCGGCGCGCTCTATCAGATCGGTATGACCATTGGTGATCGGATCAAAGGTACCGGGGTAAACGATTGTATCCATGCAGCAATTATGGCCTATAGCGGTGTTTGCGTACAGCGTGCAGCACAACCACCCGGGAGTGCAACACGTTCACCCGGCAACAGTGCGGCCCTCAGGCGTGCCTGGCAAGGTGGTACCCCACCTGCCCGGCATGCTTGCTGCGATATAATTCCCAACTATCCGGCAGCTCCGGTGTATAGGCCTTCTCCGCTTCGATATATATCCGCGCACCCGCAGCCAGCCAGCCATGGGTCTCAAGCTGACGAATACAGTCGGGTAGCCTGTTTTCCCTGAAGGGCGGATCAAGAAACACCACGTCGAAGGGTTCGCTTGCAGACATCGACAACCAGCTGACCACATCCTGCTGAACGACCTGCGCACTATCGAACTCAAGCAGCTGCAACTGTTCACGCAATGTACGCACAACCACCGGATTCTGATCCACCATGACGAGCTCTGCGGCGCCGCGTGAAGCCGCCTCGATGCCCAGCGCACCGCTGCCGGCATACAGATCAAGACAGCGCGCACCTTCTATTAGCGGACTCAGCCAGTTAAACAGGGTCTCGCGAACGCGGTCCGGGGTCGGGCGCAGGCCCGGTACTGACGCGAACGGCAACTTCCGTCCACGCCAGCGACCGGCAATAATACGTAACTGGTTACGCTGCTGGTTTGGCTTCATAAGGCAACATGATCCAGCCATGCTGCCTGCCAGTCAATGGGCCGATCAAGCGGCGATCCCGGCCTCCTGCCGCTTGCGGGCAATACCGACCAAACCCAGCAGCCCGGACAGGAACAACAGCACCGCCGGCGGTAACGGCACCGCACTCACCGGCACACTACCCGGCGTGGGTAACTCCAGCGCCATAAAATCCAGCAGATTATTGCCACTATCCAGGGCCACATCAATGCGTGCCAGGCTGGTACCGGCAGCTACGTCGATTGCCGCGCTGCCCTCCCCGGCAAACACAGCACCACTGAAATCTCCGTAACCGAGTGCATCCAGAATCAGACTGCCATCCCGCAATACAATTGAATCGGGACCGTTCTGGAAATCCACCTCCCTTATTAAATCAGCACCTCCAACCAGGCTGGTGCCATCACCACTATCATCACCGACAACAAACACGCCGTCCGGCGGTATCGTGCCGGCAAGCAACACGCTCAGGTAGACACTGCCATCCGAACCGTTTACGCCTTCCAGCAACAAACCGTCCAGCAAGGTACCCGGCGTGCCAAACAATTCGACAAACACATTGCCGTTATCGGTACTGCTTGCATCATAAAGTACTTCCGAAATAATCGTTTGTGCCTGCACAGCGGCTGTCGATGACAACGCTGTAGACACCAGCAGCAGTGGCATTACCCGCCGCTGCAGTTTCCCTGTAAGTTTCATAAACTCCTCCTTGTGATTATCTGATCCGCAGTCAACAACTGACCACATCCGAACACTCAATCCCCGGCTGGCGATTTGAGTCGGGCATCCATGCCCAGGCCCGTTTCCGGGTGTCCTGAGAGATAAATTACACAGCGAGGAGATGAAAAACAGTCGGCACAACGCAGCGCGGCCTGTCAGTTACCACTGACAGGCCGCGTACGAAACAGGATAAAAAAAGCAGGCGCTAACGCTGCTACTCTTCTCCACCGACAATAATAGTTACCATGGTGTCCGGGAGTACACGACGCTGGTAGGCATCAACAATCTGTTGCTGCGTAACCGCTGTTACCTTGTCGTTAAAAGTATCGAGATAGTCGAGTGGCATATCATAGAAACCGATCATGTTTAAATAGTTGATGATGCCCGAGTTGCTCGAAATACGCAGAGGAAAACCACCCGTAATGTTTTTCTTTGCAGCAGCCAGCTCTTTGTCCGTTGGCCCCTTGTCGACAAACTTCTGCAAGATGTCACGCATCAATGCAAGCGCCTCATCCACCTGGTCATTACGTGTCTGCAACGACAGCAGGTACGGACCGTCCCGCTCCATCGGCGAGAAATAGCTGTTTACGCTATAGGACAAACCCCGTTGCTCGCGGACTTGTTCATGCAACTGTGACACCAGCCCACCACCACCCAACACATGGTTGCCCACGTATAACGGAAAATAATCAGGGTCGCCACGATGCATCCCCGGCGCACCCATGTACACATGTGTCTGTGTTGAAGGATGCAAAATACGTTCTTCATCGGCCTGTTTTAACGGGCTTACCACCGGCAGCGCAGCGGCCCGCTTGCCTTCCGGCAAATCAGCGGTTAGCTGCTGCACCAGTGCCTCGGCGGATTGGCGATCCAGGTCACCCACTATCGAAATAACTGCATTACTTCCCACGTAATAACGCTTGTAGAAGGCTTTTATCGATTCAAGTTTGAGTGCCTTGATACTCTCATCCGTACCGCTGGGCCGGTGGCCATACGGGTGATCACCATAGACCGCCTGGAAAAACCGGTAGTCGGCGACCGTGGAGGGCGACTGCTCACTGCGTCGTATCGCAACCAGCGTGCGCTGACGTTCGCGCTCAAAGTCACTGGCATCGAAGTTTGGCCTGGCAAGCACATCTGCAAGTATCTTCAAGGCCGGCTGCAAATGCGCCTCGTCACTCAAACTACGCAAACTGACCGAGGCCATTTCCCGTGCCGACGCCGTGCTTAACTCAGCACCCAGCGACTCGATGCGTGTCGCTATCTCGTCCGCGCTGAGTCCGGCGGCCCCCATATCCAGCAAGGTACTGGTCATGCCTGCAAGACCAGCCTGGCCATCATCGCGCACGCTACCGGCTGCAAACGTGACCGTAATATCCACCATCGGCAGTTCCGGCGCCGGCACGAAATATACCCGCACGCCATTCTCAGTGACCCAGTGCTGAATGGCAGGCATGGCATGCACTGCAGGGACCACAGACAGGCACAGCAACAGCAGACTGCCGACGCACCCGAACAGCCGTGTTTTAGCGCTAGTGTCCATGACCACCTCCGTTATTATCCGCAAGCGGCTTACTGCCGGTCTCCATTGGCAACGGATCAAGCTCTGCAATCGTCAGGTGCTCTTCCACCAGGTATTTCTTCGCCACCGCCTGAACCTGTTCGGCGGTCACGGCATTAATGCGCTCGACATAGGCATTGGCGAGTTTCCAGTCCAGACCGACGGCTTCCAGCTGACCGACTTTCATACCTTGATAAAAAGACGAGTCCTGCTCGTAGACATCACTCGCCACCACTTTCGACTTGATGCGTTCCAGCTCATCTGCCGTTACCAGTGTGTCTTGCAGTTGCTGTACCTGCTCAAACAGCGCTTGTTGCACGTCATCAACGGTATGTGTGCCAGCCGGGGTACCATCCAGCAAAAACAGCCCTTGCTGGCGATCATAGAGGTCGTAACCGGCGCCGGCACTGCTTGCAATCTGACTGCCCCGCACCAGCTCGCGCGTCAGACGCGCACTGTCACCACCATCAAGAATATTGGCCAGCACTTCCAGCGCATACGGCTCCCAGTCTTCCTCGGCCGTCTTCAG
>JAQBDO010000120.1:0-3691 GCA_032124375.1 Gammaproteobacteria bacterium | reverse complement strand
TCGTGTTGGCGCTGAACAGGCCGTCATACTTGCGTGTGGGCCATGATGTCCCGGTTACATCCAGTAAGAGAGGCGCTAGGGTGTTTTCAAGCCCGGCTTCCTCAAGCCATGCATGAATGCTTGTGTGGTTTTCTGCGAGGTCACTGGTTTGCCAGCGTAGATGCGGTAGCTGAGCAGCGAAGTAGACGGCGTGTTGCCCGGTGCCGCTGCCAATTTCCAGGACATCTCGGGCATTTGAAAATACTGTTCTCAGCAGAGCCAGTATGGGTTCCTTGTTCTGTTCGCAGGCCTCGGAATATTGTTTCATGATGATCTTTCTTGTGCACAACAGGCCGCCGCGCCAGTCAGTATCGGACTGGCACGGCGAGAGCAGGCCGTTAGTTGACTGGAATCTTTCTTGGTTCCGGCTTTGCCTGTTTCGGTATCGTTACTTCCAGTACGCCATCGCTGGCAGCTGCACTGATATTGGTTGAATCAATGGCATCCGGCAAGGTGAACTGTCTCATGAAGGTGCCATGGGTGCGTTCGCGACGGCGGTAGCCCTGTTCGGAAATTTCGGTTTCTGTCTTGCGCTCACCCTTGATAGCCAGTACACCTTCCTCAAGTGTTATTTCAATATCCTTGCTATTGACACCGGGGACATCGGCAATGATCAGATAACGATTTTCATCTTCGCGGATGTCTACAGCTGGCGTCCATTCGTGTTCCTGGTTAGCCGCATTCTCACCTGTCATCGACAAATAACGGTTCATTTCATCATTAAACTGGTTGAATAAGTTAACGGGTTTGTAGTGGACTAAAGACATGGTCAAGCCTCCTGAAAAAGTTTGTCACAATTGACATGTCTGATAGATAGAGGCGTTCGCAGGTATTACAAGGGGTGCTACGGGAAAATATTCCCTCCAGGCGCTCCGGTCTTTGGGCGTTATCAGGGCTCCGCCTGACCTGCTTCAATGAGGGTGCCTTTATTATTGTGTCGCGCGGTGAGTTTTATCTGCATTTTTTCGGCTGCGCAAAGACTGATTGATGGTGCCCGTTTGCCGCGAAAAAAATGATCATTATCTTTCTGAATAAAATCGATCTCGGTATCTGTTCTGTCAGGGTCGTGGTGAAACATGACCAGGCAGCCAACTTCGGCATCCACAGCAAGTTGGCGCACTTGTGATACCAGAGAATGTCCCCATCCGTGTTTGTGTGGCATATCGGATTCCAGGTATTGGGCATCGTGTATCAGCACATCAACGCCGCGACAAAATTCTACCCAATCACCATATGTCGTGGATATTTTTCCCGGTGGTTCAAGTTCGTTGTCAGTGATATAGACACAGGACGTACCATCTTCCTCGATTCGATAGCCATAGCCACCGCCTGGGTGATTGATAGGCATACGCCTGACGGAGATGTTCTGCCTGGCAAGATCGGTTTCAATGTTTTCGGTGACACATTCAGACTGAGAAGGTAATTCAGTCACTTTCAGCGGAAAGTTGGCACCGTCAATCTGGTCAAATAACGAGCAGATTTGTCCGTGACTGCCGGTCGCACTTGTATAGACGCGGATCTGTCTGTCCGGTTGGTATATAGGTGAAAAGAATGGATAACCCTGGATATGGTCCCAGTGGCCATGGGATAACAGGATATTGATCGGGGTGTCCTTTTGGCTCAGTCGTTTGCCCAGTTCCCTGATGCCGGTGCCGGCATCCAGTACCAGGTCCTGGCCACTGGCTGTCTCTATGTGGACGCAGGAGGTGTTGCCACCATAGCGGGAAGTCTCAGGACCCGGAGAGGGGATGGAACCCCGTACCCCGTAAAAGGTTATTTTCATTATCAATCAGCCCCTCAGTGATTGAATAAAAAAACCATTATGGGTGAGTGCGGGTGGTTTCTACAAGTACAAAGAAGCGTTGTCTGTGGCCATAAGTGTCCCGGCCTGAAAAAATGCCGCCATCAGGCGGCATATCTATGGTTGGTGGAGGCGGGCGGAATCGAACCGCCGTCCGCAAGTCCTCTGCCATCGGCTCTACATGCTTATCCCGGTCTATTAATTTAACTGATCACTACCCGACGGGCAGGGAAGATAATCAGCGATTTCGGTTAGGTTTTAGCGAATTCACCCCGAACGTGCTGCATCGCGATCATGTGAGAGTCGACGCCTGAGTGTTCCGAAGAACCTGGACGCACATGCACGGCTCCAGTCAGACGGCACCCTACAGGGGTTTAAGCTGCGAGTGCGTAGTTGTCGTCGTTGGCAACTATAAGTTTGCAGATGGATTTACGAGGTATCCTGCACCTCGGCATGCACCTCAGGTTTTGTAACCCACGTCGAAGCCGGGTCGCCCCCAAGAGACAGTAGTAAGATAGCACAGAATGGCAGAAGTTCCTTGTCGACTTGAATGTTTCGGAAAAGCCACCATTAAAGTCAGGCGGGTATGGATATATCATGCCCTTTCCGGAAAGCGGATAACTGAATGATGGATGGTGCCCAACTATGATGCGAATTGTTCTTTTCTTGGCGACTAATGCCGCCATTTTAGTCCTGATCAGTATTGTTTTTCAGGTATTTGGCTTTGAAGGCATACTGGCCGAAAACGGCGTGGATCTGAACTTGCAAGCGCTGCTGGTGATGTCGGCTGTGATCGGGTTTGGCGGGTCTTTTATATCGCTGGCGATGTCCAAGTTCCTGGCGAAACGCTCCATGGGGGTGAAAATAATCGGGCAACCGGCCAATAGTACCGAGCAGTGGTTGCTCAGTACCGTCAAGCGCCAGGCCGAACAGGCGGGTATTGGTATGCCGGAAGTCGGTATTTTTGATGCACCGGAACCGAATGCCTTTGCGACCGGCATGAGTCGCAACAATGCGCTGGTGGCCGTTAGCGCCGGTTTGCTGCAGAACATGGGTAGAGATGAGGTAGAGGCTGTGCTTGGCCATGAAATTACCCATGTCAGTAATGGCGACATGGTAACGATGGGATTGATTCAGGGGGTCATCAATGCCTTTGTTATTTTCCTGTCCCGCGTGATCGGTCACGTGGTTGACCGCGTGGTATTCAAAACGGAACGTGGTTATGGGCCTGCCTATTACGTTACGTCCATCGTCGCCCAGATATTTCTGTCTGTTCTGGCCTCGATCATTGTGATGTGGTTTTCGCGCCGGCGTGAATTTCGTGCCGACGCCGGGGGTGCATCACTGGCAGGGCGCGGCAAGATGATTGCAGCCCTGCAGGCCTTGCAGCGTGGTAGTGAGCCGCATGATTTGCCGGGTGAGTTTGCCGCCTTTGGTATCTCCGGCGGTCTGGGGGGCGGGATCAAGAAGCTCTTTATGAGCCATCCACCGCTGGAGGAAAGGATCACTGCCCTGCGCGCGGCGGGCGGGTAGCCCCGGCTATTCCCTGATGCGCGGTTCCAGGGTGGGTTCATCGGGAAACAGTGCGCGCAGGTCCTCATGTGAGAGGGCCTGAGCCTTTTCCTCGAAGCGTTGCCAGATGGCCTGCCAGCGGTCATCTGTAAAATAAAAGCCAATTGGCAGGATACAGACCGGTTCACCACGGTAGTCGGTGATAACGCGGGGTTCTGTCAGTTTTCCCTTCATGTCGGTGACTGATTGATCGGTTGCCTTGACAAGATGCCAGTGGATAGACATATTCTAGCATCACTCGGACGCCCGGACTTCGTGCATGGTCACTCAACCACGGCC
>JAQBDO010000119.1:0-8072 GCA_032124375.1 Gammaproteobacteria bacterium | reverse complement strand
GCCATCCCCTCGCTGGCATTCGCCGGCATGGGTCTGTTGTGGATGCTGGTCGACCGGGACAAACTGGCCTGGTACGACCGCTTCTCGGAATCGAAGATCGTACGCCTGCCCAAACAATAGCTGCCACCCCCGCGAACACACCAGCCAGTCAAAGTCGACGCACGGCGCGGATACCAAACAGCATAAAGACAACCCCGGGAAGCAGCACTGTCAACAGCGGGTTGAAAGCGAATACCTGGCCAACCTGGTTGACCACCTGGCTAACCAGGTAAAAGCCGAACCCGACCAGCATACCAATAAATACACGCTGACCCGCACTGACCGAGCGCAGACTCCCGAAAACAAAGGGAACCGAGATAAACAACATGACCAGTGCCGCCAGCGGTGTCATGAAACGCCCCCAATAAGCATACTGGTATTGCTTGCTATCGAGCCCATTATCTTCCAGGTAGGTCATAAACTGATCAATATCACGTATTGACATATTTTCCGGCCTGAGCGCAACGATCCCGAGCAGATCCGGCGTCAGCGATGTCGCACTGGCCATCTGCTCGACATGCCGGATCAGCACACGCTCCTGCGTAAATTCGGATTGAGAAACATTATGCATGAGCCACTGGCCGTCCTGGTAGTGTGCCTCGACCGCGGCTGTTACCACCTTTAGGCGCGCTGCATCATCGAACTCGTAGATAGTCAGCTCTCCCAGCGTATTGTCTGGAAATACCCTGCGTGCATTGATGAAGCGGTCCTCGTCGCGCACCCACAAACCACGGCTGCCGAGAAAACTGATGCCGCGGTTTAGTGCAGCGCTACGCAGTTGCTGCCCCTGCCGCTCAGCGACCGGCGCGATCACTTCACCCACAAACACGGCCACGACCAGCATCAGCACACCGACTTGCAGAACAGAACGGATGATCCGCCAGATCGACAGCCCGCTTGCCCGCATGGCAACCAGCTCAGTGTTGGCAGAAAGCCCGCCCATCCCCATCAGACTGCCAAGCAGCGCCGCCATGGGAAACAGTTCGTACATGCTCTGCGGTGTAATGAGGGCAACAAACTGTATCAGCGTCAGCAGGGTAAAGTCGTCCTTGCCAACATTATCAAGCTGCGCAATCACATTAAAAAAGATATCCAGCCCCGCAATAATCAACAAGGCAATAAGTGTGCCGGTAACCACTGCTGCAGCAATATAACGGTCAAGGATCGTCATTGACGAAACCTGAGCAGACAGCGAAGGCGTTCGCTGTTTAACAGCACAATCGTCAGCAATACCGGCAGTACCGGCACCCACCAAAGCCCTATGACAGCTGGCACAGAACCCTCACCCACCCAGTACCTCGCCGTTGCCAGCAAGTTGAAATAAATAACAAACAACAAGATAGCAACAACCAGTCGTCCATAACGTCCCTGTCGCGGCGAAGACTTGCACAGCGGCACGGCAAGCAGCAACAGCACAATGACCGAGACAGGCATTGCAAGACGCCATTGCAACTCGGCAATATCTTTTGGATCAGACGAGCGCACCAGGTCCGCCGATGGCATGGAATCCTGTTTCGCATCTACTTCCGGCACGCCAGGCAAGTCGATGCGCACGCCGTATTCCGTGAATTTTAAAATTCGGTAATTGGCCGCGCCCGGCTTGCCCTCATAACGATAGCCATCGACCAGCACCAGAAAACTGTCACCGGTCTCTGCATCCAGCTTGCGGTAGGCCGACTTTGCGGTCAGCAACTGCGGCAGCCGTTTCTGATCTTTCTTGCTATCGAGAACAATAAACAGGTTTTCCATACTCTGCTTGTCGGCAGAGAGGCGTTCGGCATAGAAAGTCAGCCGGCCTTTCTGCAGTTCGTTAAACCGGCCGGCCCCGAGGATGGTCAGATCTGCCTGCTGTTTTGCCAGCTTCTCCAGCCGGTAGCTCATGTCCTGCACTTGCGGACTTACATACAGAGACAGCCACGCAAGAATGAGGGCAAGCACAGTCCCTAAACCGAGCAAGGGCTTGTAGATGCGCCACGGGCCAACGCCGCAGGCCGACATGACAGTCATTTCATTATCGCGATACAGGCGTCCCAGCGCGAGCACCACCCCCAGCGCCAGCGCGAACGGCACCACCTGAACCAGGAACCACACCATTTTCAGGCCGATCAGCTTGGCGATCATATTGCCCGGAATATCGCCCGAGACGGCATCACCCAGATAGCGTACCAACCGGTTGCTGACGAGTATCAGCCACAGAAAAAGTGTTACGGCCAGCCAGCCGCTGATCACTTCTTTTAGCAGGTAACGATCAAATACGTGAAACATTCAAGCGGCTCTGTTTGCAGTATGAAAACCATGCCTGCTTGCAGTACACTCCCTGTCATATTATAGGTATCACAGCAGCGGCTACCGTATACCACAAGCGCCGTAAGCTGCAATCACAACACGCAACATAAATGAGGGATAGTGAATGAAATTCACCATAAAGAGCGACAAACCTGCAAGCATCAAGACCGGCTGTGTAATTCTGGGAGTTTTTGAACACCGGGAATTATCACCGGCAGCCGCACAGTTCGACACCAGTACGCAGGGACTGCTGAAGAAGCTCTTGCAGGCTGGTGAGATGGATGGCAAATGCGGGCAAACCCTGCTTGTGCACTACCCGGCGGGCGCCAATTGTGAACGCGTCTTGCTGGTCGGCTGTGGCAAGCCGGCTGATTTCAATGGCCGCAACTACATCAAGGCCATCGCCAGTGCCACCCAGGCCGCCAACCAGTGCGGCGCAACCGATGCTGTCAGCTACATGGCAGAACTGGACGTTACCGACCAGGACAGCTACAGGAAGGTCAGGAGCCTGGTAGAAATCAGCCGCAGCAGCAGCTACACTCCGGACGAACTGAAGAGTAAAAAAGACAAAAAGGGCTACCCGTTACGCCGCCTGGGTATCAACATGGCTGGCAGTGAAGGCAAGGCTGCAGGTAAGGCACTGCTCGACGGTACAGCCATTGCCGAGGGTGTCGAGCTGGCAAGAACCCTCGGGGACCTGCCAGGCAATATCTGCACCCCCTCCTACCTCGCCAGCGAGGCACGCAAACTCGGCAGAACATGCAGCTATCTCAAGGTCAGCGTCATGGACGAAGCCGGCATGAAAAAGCTCGGCATGGGCTCGCTGCTGTCTGTTTCACGCGGCAGCCGGGAACCCGCCAAGCTGATCACCATGGAGTACAAGGGTGGCAAGGCCGGTGACAAGCCAGTGGTGCTGGTAGGCAAGGGTGTCACCTTTGATTCCGGTGGCATTTCAATCAAGCCGGGCGCTGCCATGGATGAAATGAAATACGATATGTGTGGCGCGGCCAGCGTGCTGGGCACCCTCAAGGCTTGCGTTGAAATGGAGTTGCCAATCAATGTAGTGGGTGTCATACCAACCACTGAAAACCTGCCGGACGGCAATGCCAGCAAACCCGGTGACATTGTTACCAGCATGTCGGGACTAACCATTGAGATCCTTAACACCGATGCCGAGGGACGCCTGATACTCTGCGATGCGCTGACATACAGCGCAAAGTTCAAACCTGATGTGGTCATCGACATCGCAACACTGACCGGCGCCTGTGTCATTGCGCTCGGCAGCCATGCAGCCGGACTGTTGAGCAATGATGACGAACTGGCAAACGCACTGCTGACTGCCGGTAACACAGCCAATGATCGCGCCTGGCACCTGCCGCTGTGGGATGACTATCAACCGCAGCTGGATAGCAATTTTGCCGACATGGCCAATATTGGCGGGCGCGAGGCCGGCACCATTACCGCGGCCTGCTTTCTGTCACGGTTTGCCGAGAAATACCGCTGGGCACACCTGGATATCGCCGGCGTTGCGTGGAAAGGCGGCAACGAGAAAGGCGCCACCGGCCGGCCGGTAGCCTTGCTGACACAGTTTCTGCTGGATCGTTGCGCTGACTGATGACGCAGGTCGACTTTTATATCCTGAAGGACAGCCAACCGGCTGCACAGGCGCTACTTACCTGCCGCTTGTCTGAGAAGGCATTCAAGCAGGGGCACCAGGTTTTTATCAATACAGCGTCAGCGCAACAGCTTAAACAACTGGACGACATGCTATGGACATTCCGCGACGGCAGCTTCCTGCCGCACGGCGTGTACGAAGAGGGTGCTAACAGTATACATCCGGTGCTGCTTGGACATGGTGTCGAGCCTGAAGGTCCAAGCGACGTACTAGTAAACCTGTCCAAGGAGGTGCCCGCCTTCTTCAGCCGTTTCAATCGCGTCGCAGAACTTGTCGGTGGTGATGAAGCACAACGGACAGCCGCACGTGAACGCTACCGCTTTTACAAGGACCGTGGCTATACCCTGAATACGCATAATCTATGACCACCATGAATGAAGATCTGGTACTTGATGCAGACGGCATTCCAATTTTGACGGAACTCGTGCAAGAGCACGAGGCAGACACAACAGCCAAGCGATACGAGGACGAGCCCGCCACGGCAACGTCACCTGCCGAGATCGCCGACAAGCTACTGGGCAGCAAATCTTTTCGTCAGCAACTTTCTGAAATCAGCGCTACATTGTCACAGGAAGTGCATCAGCAGATAGAACAATCACTGCGCCCTGCCATTGAGCAGGCGATCGTGCTGGCACTGGAAGACAGCGACACTCATTCTGCAAAAGCTGTCCGTCAACAGCTGGAGTCCGCCCTGCCCGACCTGATCGCCCGGGCACTGGAGAAATAGCCCCATAGCTGTATCCCGTCCTTCGGGGCAAAGCACTATCCTTCAGGTATAATCCCACGCCTTGATTCAAGTACTGATTTAACAACAGAGCCTTACGACTGATGGACAAAACCTACGATCCACATGCTATAGAACAGCACTGGTACGAAACCTGGGAAAAAGCAGGACACTTCGCACCCTCCGGCGAAGGAACGCCCTATTGCATCATGATCCCGCCGCCCAACGTAACCGGCAGTCTGCACATGGGTCATGCCTTCCAGGACACCCTGATGGATGCCCTGACTCGCTATCACCGCATGCGTGGCGACAACACCCTGTGGCAGCCAGGAACGGATCATGCCGGTATCGCCACACAGATGGTGGTGGAACGGCAACTCGGTACGGAAGGCGCCACTCGTCATGACGTCGGCCGCGAGGCATTCATTGAGCGCATATGGGACTGGAAACAGGAGTCCGGCGGCACCATCACACAGCAGCTGCGTCGCATGGGTTCCTCGCTGGACTGGAGCCGTGAGCGTTTCACCATGGATGAGGGCCTGTCAACCGCTGTCAGGGAAACCTTCGTTCGCCTGCATGAAGAGGGACTGATCTATCGCGGCAAGCGGCTGGTCAACTGGGACCCGGTCTTGCATACCGCGGTATCAGATCTTGAGGTAGTCTCCGAAGAAGAAGCCGGCTATCTCTGGCACATGCGCTATCCGCTGACTGACGGGTCCGGCCACCTTGTTGTTGCCACCACGCGCCCGGAAACCATGCTTGGCGACAGTGCTGTTGCCGTGCACCCTGATGATGAGCGCTACCAGGCACTGGTGGGTAAAACCATTCAGTTGCCATTAACCAATCGTGAGATCCCGATCATCGCAGATGATTATGTCGATCCGGAATTTGGCAGTGGTTGCGTAAAGATCACACCCGCACATGATTTTAACGATTATGAAGTCGGCAAGCGTCATGATCTGCCAGTCATTAATATTTTTACTGTCGATGCCCGTATTAATGATGAAGCCCCCGGCAGTTACCAGGGACTGGATCGCTACGAGGCACGCAAACGCATTATTGCCGACCTTGAGGCACAGGGCTTGCTGGAGAAGATTGATGACCACCGCTTAATGGTGCCACGCGGCGACCGCTCGGGGTCTGTGGTAGAACCGTACCTGACAGACCAGTGGTTTGTAAAAGTTGGCCCGCTGGCAGAACCTGCCATCAAGGCAGTTGAAGATGGTGATATTAAGTTTGTGCCCGACAACTGGAAGAACACCTATTTTGAATGGATGAGAAATATTCAGGACTGGTGCATATCGCGCCAGATCTGGTGGGGACACCGTATCCCGGCCTGGTACGATGATGCCGGCAATATCTATGTCGGGCGCAACGAGGCAGAAGCCCGCGAGAAACACGGTCTCGATAATGGCCTTGTGCTGAAGCAGGATGAAGACGTTCTGGACACATGGTTTTCCTCGGCACTGTGGCCATTCAGCACTCTGGGCTGGCCTGAAAACACCGGGACACTGAAAACGTTTTACCCGACCAGCGTACTGGTTACCGGATTCGACATCATCTTTTTCTGGGTTGCTCGCATGATCATGATGGGGCTCAAATTCATGGAAGATGTCCCGTTCCGCGAGATATATATACACGGGCTGGTGCGTGATTCACATGGACAGAAAATGTCCAAGTCCAAGGGCAATGTGCTGGACCCGATTGACCTGATAGACGGCATTGAACTGGAAACGCTTGTCACCAAACGTCGTCAAGGCCTGATGCAACCGCAAATGGCAGACAAGATCGAGAAACTCACTCGCAAGGATTTCCCAAACGGCATACCTGCGTACGGCACGGATGCATTGCGTTTCACCTTTGCTGCACTTGCATCTACCGGGCGCGACATCAACTTTGATCTTGGCCGCATCGAAGGTTACCGTAATTTCTGTAACAAGCTGTGGAATGCCGCACGTTATGTGCTCATGAATACAGAGGGCAAGGACTGCGGACAGGATGGCGGCGAAGTCACATTGAATGCCGCTGACCGCTGGATTATTTCCCTGCTGCAACAAACGGAACAGGAAGTCATCAAGGGCATTGACAGTTACCGCTTTGATCTTGCGGCGCAGGCAATTTACACCTTTATCTGGGATGAGTACTGCGACTGGTACCTGGAACTATCCAAACCCGTATTGACGAGTTCGGACAGCGCCGTTGAAGAACTGCGCGGCACACGCCACACTCTCGTTACCGTCATGGAGACCGTGTTGCGCTTAGTTCACCCGCTGGCACCCTTCATCAGCGAGGAAATCTGGCAGCGCATGGCACCACTGGCGGGCATCGAGGGCAACACCATTATGCGCCAGCCCTACCCTGCCCCCGATACGGACGGGATCGACCAGGCTGCACTCGCAGAAATTGCCTGGGTCAAAAATTTTATCGCCGGTGTCCGCAAAATTCGTAGCGGCATGAACATTGATCCGCGCAAATTGCTACCCGTGCTGCTGCAAGGCGGTTCCGCTGCAGACAAGACGCGGATGGAAAATAACCTGGGCTATATTACAAGTGTTGGTCGTGTTGAGTCAGTAACCTGGCTGGACGCCGATGAACCCGCACCAGAGTCATCAACAGCTCTTGTTGATGAAATGAAGTTATTGATCCCGCTTGCCGGACTGATAGACAAGGAAGCAGAAATCATTCGCCTGACAAAAGAACTTCAAAATAAAACGGATGAACTGGGCCGCTGTGAAAACAAACTCTCCAATGCCAGTTTCGTTGACAAGGCGCCGGCCGCCGTCGTAGAAAAAGAACAGGCAAAGGCTGCCGAACTCAAAAATGCAATTGGAAGCCTTCAGGAACAAAAACAGAAGATCCAGTCTCTCTGATTCAAACACCGGCCAACTTCATTACAAAACTGACAACACCCCATATCGCCAGCATAAATACCACCGTCACCAGCAAACCAACAATGACGTACTGAGACGGTTTCCCGTGCGTGAAGTCCTCTTCACGCTTACGACTGCTTTGAACACCAAACATACTGGCCAATACGCTGCCCAGCACGCCAAGCAAAGATGTCGCACGCGCCCCTTCTTTTTTCTCTGATTCCATACATCACCTGCCTGATTAGTTTCTGGACATATTTTACCGGCTCTAGCGGCATCGCAACAAACCCTATCCCTCTACCAACTTTTGTTTACGTTTCGAAAAATAATGCATTTTTTATGCTAAAGCGTAGCTCACTACAGCCTCTCATTTCCATACAGGCTTTTGAAAGTATTAACTTTTTCAATTAATTGCCGATACCCATAACACTAGGATGTGAATTTTTTCTTCTAGTTATTCAGCAACTTATACATAAAT
>JAQBDO010000118.1:0-5133 GCA_032124375.1 Gammaproteobacteria bacterium | reverse complement strand
TCAGGCACAGGCAGGCAGTCAGGAACAGCCTTTTCATGCAGGTTTGACTGCGGCGGGCATGTTACTTCCGGTTGGGGAATTTTATGCGATCACTGTCGCTGGCTCCATCCCGGCATTCGCCGCGTATGCGTGCAATGCCGTTGGCCCGATAACGTTCCAGCGTTAAAAAATCGTCCCGGCAATAACCGGTCGTTTCCAGTTCTTTTTCTACAGCCCGTTGCAAAGAAGTGTCAGCTTTTGAATTATCGTCCAGGCCGTCTTCGCGGGCATCTTTGGGGATGTGGCGTATGTAGGTGAAAAATTTTGTGCCATTCGCTGTGATCTCGGTTGACAGGCTATCGTGCACTGAGGGTGCGGGGTCTGTGCTCGCGCAGGCTGACAGGCACAGGACAGCTGCCGGTACCAGGACTTGTTTGAATGTGGTCATTGCTGTTCCATGGTGCGTCATGATGGTTGGCATTTGGGGCAGTAAAAGGTGGAGCGCTGTCCCTGGCGAATTTCCCTGATGGGTACCCTGCAGCTGACGCAGGGTTCGTCAGCCTTGCCGTAAACATTCAGTTGCTGCTTGAAGTATCCCGGGTTGCCGTCGCCGTTAACGAAGTCACGCAGCGTGGTACCACCCTGGGCGATGGAGTCTTCCAGTACTTCCCTGATAACCTCTGCCAATAGCTGGAATTTCTTGCGACTGATTTTTCCGGCAGCGCGTTTCGGATAGATGCCTGCCATGTACAGGGCCTCGCTGGCGTAGATATTACCGATGCCGACGACAATATGACTGTTCATGAGGAATTGCTTGATGGCGACCTTGCGTCCACGCGAACACTGATACAGGTAATCTCCGCTGAAGTCGTTACCGAGTGGTTCACAACCGAGGTCGCTGATGAGCCGGTGTTGTTCGGGCGAGCGACGCGTCCAGTGCAGACTGCCAAAACGGCGCGGATCGGTCAGCCGCAATGCGAGTTTGTTGAAGACGATATCGACGTGATCGTGTTTCTCAACAGCAGTGCCTGCCTTGATCAGACGCAGGCTGCCGGACATGCCGAGATGTAAAATGGCGGTACCGGCATCAGTTTGCAGCAACAGGTATTTTGCGCGCCTGGTTACGTTATTAATGGTTTGCCCGGTGAGTTCCCTGTCGAGTCGCGCAGAGACCGGCCAGCGCAGGTTCGGGTTACGTACAATCACCCGGGTAACCCGCTTGCCGGTGATGTGGGGGGCGATACCGCGGCAGGTGGTTTCAACCTCAGGGAGTTCCGGCATGTGATTCCGCTTCAGGGCTGCTCTGCGGTATGGCGAGCAAGGCCTCTCCGGTTGCTGCTTGCAGATGGTACTGGATGCCGAGATCCGGTCGCGCGAGCACAAATTCCGGTGTACGCGTCACTATAGAGAACGTTAGCGGCCCTGTATGGTTCGAGAATTCCAGCGTGATGGTCTCGCTGGTCTCCTGTTGCTGGTAACGGCGCACATAATAGGCAGAGGCCTGTTCCCAGTTGCTGGCAAGCGTTTGCAAGGCCGCCGGGCTAATCGCTGCTGCATCCCCGGACAGTTGCCACTGACCGTCTGCGCTCAGGGATAGTTCCATGTCCGGTAGCTGCAGCCGCGTCAGCCTTGCGTCTTGCGGCAATAGTTTGCGGGTAACGAAGCCAGGCCAGTCAGTGTTGATCAGTTGCTGGTAGTTATCTGTGACCAGAAATACGTTGTCGCCTGTTCGTACATAGCGCAGCTTGTCGATCGCATCGGTTGTGCCAATGTCAATGTGGATGTCATCCAGCATGATGGTGGCTTGTGGTGGCTTTAGTCCGAGTGTTTCAAGGTCAAGACCGCCGGCCGGATAACTGCGTGCTATCGGTGCCTGCAGGATGGCCAGCAGTGAGCGCATCTGCAAGTCGTTGGCCGGTAAGTCACTGTTGCCTGCCAGTGTCCAGTGGTCGGCCTGTCGAATAAAGGTCAACGGCTCGCGTGCTGTTCTTGTGACGTGAATGCGGCTGATTGTGTCGCCGCTTAGTGCTGTCAGTGCCGGTGGCGCAGCTTCAGGTTCAAATCCCGGCCGGTAAACAATCACCAGAACCAGGATGCCTGCCACACACAGCAGCGCCAGGTTAAGCAGGCTACGTGATGACATCAGCGGCGCCGTCGCAGCAGCCAGATTACAACACCCGACAACAGCAGTAACACCGGCAGACCCACAAGAAAACCGAGTCCAATGACGGCCTGTGCAGTTTTACCGAGTACCAGACTGGTATCCGGCGCCGATTTGATGCGGATGTTCAGTGCAGCATCATCGTGACTCAGCCATTGCACCATGTTCAGCCCCAGGCCGAGATTGCCCGCATTGCCGAGATAGGTGTTGGACAGGAAGTCGCCATCACCGATGACGATGATGCGCTGCATCGGCAGGCTGGCACCGCTGTCATCGTTGCGCTCGCGCGTCAGTACTACACCGATATCCAGTGGTCCGGCGCGCTCGTCGGTGTCGGGGTCAAACTGTATCTCGCCTGCTATCTCACCGAGTTCGGTCCAGGCGCGTTCCAGGGTTGTCAGTAGCGGAATGGCATCCCATGTTTCGCTGTCGTTTATTTCCAGTGCCGCTGCTTCCGGATAAACCGTGACGGCTGTCATTTCATTGGTGATTTCATGACGCGGGTAGCCGGTAACAATGGCAAAGCCCGGATTTTCAATGCCGAACATCTGGCTGGTGGCGTCGACAATCATGCCCGGCAACAGGCTGATATCGAGTTGCTCTGCGAGTGCCTGCAGCCCGTGCAAATCACCGGGTTCTGCCAGCCACAGCAGGTTGCCGCCTTGCTCTACATAGCGCTGCAGCTTTGCTATCTCGCCGGGCAGCAGTTCAACGCGTGGTCCGGCCAGTACCAGCAGATTGGTGTTGGATGGTATCTCTGCCTCCGCCAGATTGACGGTCTGTACATTAAGACCCTTGCGTTCCAGTTCCCCGGCAAAGATTCCCAGGCCATGGTTGGTGTCCCCCGTCGGCGGGCGTTCGCCGTGGCCGGTCAGGAAGACTATCCAGCGCTGTTGCTGTCGACTGAGCCGTAACAGCGCATTGGAGAGTTGCTGCTCGCTGAGAGTCTGTATATTTTCACTACGATCCAGATAGCGAATGACTATTTCACCGCCACTGGCAATGCCGAGTTCACGCACGCGTGCCGGTTCCCTGTCCGGGTTGACGAATTCCAGTGTGATGTCTTGCTTGAAGCGCTGGTAGCTGCCAATCAGGTCCTTGATCTGGCTGCGAATCAGTTCATCGTCTTGCACAAATGCGCTGATGTTGACCGGGTATTGCATGTCGTCCAGCAAGCGACGGGTCTCATCAGAGATGGTGTTGCGTGCTCCGGTCGTCCAGTCGGCCTGATAGACGTACTGCGTACTTAGCCAGGCGAGCATACCTATGATGCCTGTAAACAGTGTGGCAAACAGCAAGGCTTGCAGACGTAACAGCAGGCGGGAGCGTCGGGTGACTTTCATGCGTGTCAGTGTTGCAGTCGGGTGGCGTCCATGCGCCGGATGGTGAAGCCAATGAAAAGCGCGACAACCAGCAGGTAGTAAGCGATATCTGCGCTGTTGAACAGACCCTTTAACAGTGGCTCATAGTGCCGCAGCATGGACAGTTGTGCGAGTGTGTTGCTGTCGCCATTGGTGTTGCCGGTCCAATCTATGATCCACAGCAGCAACAACAGGCCGAAGGTGGTGACGGCTGCCACGGTGGGTTGTTCGGTCAGGGATGACATGTACAGGCCAATGGCAGCGAACGCAGCGACCACCAGTGTCAGCCCCAGCATGCCGGCGGCGAGCTTGCCCATATCAACATCGGTACCGACGAGTAATGACAGCGGCATCAGTGCCAGCAGCCCCAGCAGGATCAGAAAGAACGACAACACCCCGAGGTATTTGCCGAGGACAATTTCAGTCATGGAGACCGGTGCGGAAAATAACAGGCTGAGCGTGCGGTTGCGGCGTTCTTCGCTGATGGTGCGCATGGTGATTAGCGGTGTGATCAACAGCAGTACCGTGGCAGCATTGGCGAATAGCGGTGCGATGACGATGTCGGCGACACCGGGCGCACCCTCAATGGCCGCCAGCCGGGGTTGCAGGCTGATATAGGTTTCAATCTGCGTCAGGAAGAGGTAGGCGAGGATGAACAGGGTCACTGCCAGTATCGACCAGGCCAGTGGCGACAGGAACAGGCTGCGCAATTCACGCCCGGCTATAGTGAAGATCATCAGCGGGCATCCCCTGTGATCGTGGCATGCTCTTCCGAACAGGTCAGTTCTATGAAAATCTGTTCCAGCGTGCGGCGTTCCGGTGTCAGCTCATGCAACTGCCAGCGCTGGCTGACGGACTGTTCAATCAATGCCTCGGCGGGACTGCTGTCGTGGTAATGGATGCGTACACGGTTGTTTGCCAGTGGCTCAACACTGTCCACGCACGGCAGTTGTTGCAGTGCTGCGATGTCGGGTGCGCTATGAAAACCGGCAATCAGCACCGTGGCGTTCATGCGTTGTTCGAGTCCTGCGGTGCTGTCTGCGAACACCAGCTTGCCACGATTGATGATCTGCACACGGTTACAGGTGGCCTGTACTTCGGGCAGTATGTGCGTGGAAAGAATGATGCCGTGTTCCTTGCCGAGTTCACAGATCAGGGCGCGAATTTCGCGTATCTGCAGGGGGTCAAGGCCGACCGTCGGTTCATCCAGTATCACCACGGCCGGGCTGTGAATAATGGCCTGCGCAATGCCGACCCGTTGTTGATAGCCCTTGGACAGATTGCCAATCAGGCGTTTGCCAACGTCTCCGAGTCCGCAACGTTCTTTTGCAGTGGCTACTGAACGACTGATATCACTGCGCGGGATACGGTTCAGTTTGGCGCAGTAGTACAGGTATTCGTCGACTGTGAGTTCCCGGTATACCGGAGGTTGTTCGGGCAGGTAGCCAATTTCAAGTTTGGCACGCTTTGGCTGATCGAGCAGGTCGATGCCGGCAATACTGATTTGACCGGCGCCGGGGGCAAGATTGCCGGTAATCATCTGCATGGTGCTGGATTTTCCCGCGCCATTGGGACCCAGGAAACCCAGCACTTCACCCTTGGCAAGATCAAAACTGACATCGTTGACGGCAC
>JAQBDO010000117.1:0-4444 GCA_032124375.1 Gammaproteobacteria bacterium | reverse complement strand
GGGATTCAAAAAATAATGGCGTGATTATGCCAGAGCGGACGTCCGCATGACAGCCTGTCAGACCAGCAACGCTTACGGCACAGTCCGTCAGCTCTCCGTGCGCTGGCCCTGGTCCCGGGAAATACGCACCTCCAGCGGCTTCAGGGTATCCAGGTGCACATCACGCTGCGGGAAGGCAATGGTAATACCGGCCTCGTTAAAACGCTTGTTGATCTCCTGGTGCAACTGGGTCTGCGTCGTCAAACGGATATCCTGTGAATCAACAAAAACCCTCAATTCCAGGTTAAGTGTGTTGTCTCCAAAGGCCTTAAAGATGATAGACGGTGGCGGTTCGGCAAGCACATTCGAATTGGCTACTGCTGCCTGGTCCATCAGGATCATGGCCTTCTCCACATCACTGCCATAGGCCACACCTACCGGAATCCTGAGGCGTGTTGTCTGGTCCGACAGCGACCAGTTCAGCAAGCGACCGGTAATGAACTCCTTGTTGGGGACCAGCAATTCCTGCCGATCCCAGGTACGAATGGTGGTCGCACGGATCTGGATACGCGTGACCACACCATCGGTATCACCAATCGATACAACATCGCCGACCCGGATGGGACGTTCAAACAGGATAATGATGCCACTGATGAAATTGGCCACGATCTCCTGCAGGCCAAAACCGATACCCACGCTGAGCGCCGCAAACAGCCACTGCACCCTGGACCAGTCAGCACCCACGACATTAAAGAACACGATCATACCGAAGCCGACAATGGCATAGGTTGTCAACGTGGTAATCGCGTAGCGACTGCCGGTCGTCATCCTGACGCGTTGCAACAGGAGTATTTCCAGCAACGCCGGAAACCGTTTCATGGCTACCACTGTCACCACAGCAATGAGAATGGCCAGCCCGAGGCTTGCCAGTGTCACCGGCGCCAGGCTCTCTTCACCGGCAACAACCACCGTATGATGCCAGAGCGTGACTTCATCCAGTATATGGAAGGCTGGCAACACATCGGACCAGATGAGCCAGAAACCGATAATGCCGATAATCACCAGCACGGTATTCAGCAGCTTGTGACTTTCCTCACTCATGGCGACCAGATCAATTTCCGGTTCGTCGTCCTGAGCCGGCATCCCTGCCATATCTGAATCAACAGGCGCCTTCTCTTCGCGCGCAGCCTGCATGCGATCCCGCACCGCCTTCAAGGCCAGTCGGCGCTGCACCAGCAACAACCAGCGCACAATGACCTGGTGTAAAACAACCAGCCCAAAGACAAACCACAGCGTTTTCACCAGACTGGAGCCCAGCGTACCTGCCGTGTAGAAATAACCCAGGAAGGCCAGCAGTGCGAGTGATAGCGGTGCTACCACCGTCAACGCAAGCCACAGGTAACGCAGTCTTTTCATGGAGCCAATCGACTGCGTTATTAGCAGGTTTATAAGCCGGTAAAAGAACACCGCCAGAATGGTCAGTGCAACAATCAGGATCACGCGTTCCATGCCACCGTGAAATGCCTTCTGCTCGTCGTAAAAAACCAGTACGGCGATAACCATAGCCGGCAAAAAAGCAACTTTCAGGAAAACAAACCTGCGGCGCAGCTGCTGCGGAAGCGGATCCGGCCAGCGAAAATGCCTTGCCGCGACCCCATCGGGCAAACACATTTCACTGAAAAACTGCACGTAGAAAAATGCCGGTGCCACGTACAACAATGACCTCGACACCAGTTGCGGAAATTGCTGGTCGTCCGGTGCCGCACCCAGCGCCCAACCAGCAGCCCATACCAGCAACGGCCAGGGTGCAGCCAGCAACAGGGTCATGCCCAGCGCCTGCAAGGTAAATGTAAACCGGTCAAGCGAAGGTCTGCCGACCTGCAGGGCATCTTTCCTGAGCAACTCCTGAAAGTGCCGTGCTTTCAGCAACAAAAAGGCAACCACGCATAGCAAAAATACTGCAACTGGCGAAACAGCAAGGCCGGCCGGCAATGCGCGCGCCACTTCAAGCCATCGCGCAAGGGAAAACAGCAGTGCAAACTGGCCGGGAATCGCTTTCACGGTAGCCAGATCAGGCATCGGGGCACTGCGAATCCACAACAGGTTCTCTGCCAGGAATTCTTCGTAGTCGGACGCTATCTTCTGCAAGCGCCGGTAACTGGTGGCCTGCTCGGCCAGCGAACGCGCGTAAGACTTGTCAAGCGTGATCGCTTTATCGAGCAACGCCTTTCGGGTTACTGCCAGGGCCCTGATATCCTCACTGATTACTGCGGCTACTGACGCTTCCAGCTCACCGGTGCTGGTCTCGACAAAATCATCGATATCGCGGAGGCCCTTGGATTCCTGGCTATGCTGAATCTGCCGCAACACGGCTTGCGCATTCTCGCGTTCAATAATAGTGATGTTCTTGCGCAGCTTGCGCTTGTCCGGCAAGGTTTGGCGCTGCTCCTGCAACACCTCTCCCATGACTTCGCTTAACCCCGCGATCTTCAGTTGCTCGCGTGCAGAGCTAAAATAACCCTCTATCCTCTCGGCCTCCCTGTCGGGGGACTCATCACTGACACTGACTTTTCTAAGCTTCGCGGCAATGGTTGAAAGCTCGTCGGTCAACCTGGCGTTCTTCTCTGCCAGCTCCTGAACGAAGGCATGTTTCCCGGCCGCCTCAGAGACTGCCACCGCCGCGTCTTTGCTGGCCTGCTGTGCTTCAACGTGTCCCTGGCGACTGGACAGCTCCTCCAGCATCTTGACCCGCGCCGCAACACGCTTGACACTGCGTACGCCCCGATCACGTTGCGCTTCCAGCAGATCGATCCGCATCGGCATGCTCAGCAACTCCTGGTCGAGCATACCAATCTCGCTGCGCAACGCAGCTATCCGGGTTGTCAGCGACCAGTAACCGGCCTGTCCCGCCCCTGAAGACTGGCTGGCGGGATCCTGCAGCTTGAGTTCTGCCTCAAGACGCTCCTTGTCCTGTGTTGCCTGCAGCAATTGTTGCTGCACAATCTGCGATCGGCTATTGCTGGTATCCAGCTGCGCCTGCAGATCAGACAACTTGGCCTGCACAGCAGCCAGGTTCGCCTTCTCCTGCAGCAACTCGCCTTCAATGACGTCGAACGGGGAATCTGTCGTTGCCTCAATGGTGACCGTGGAATCATTCCGGGCATCCTCAGCCAGCTGTGCGCGAATGGCGCTGGCCTGGCCCGGTGCAATTTTCCTTGCCTGCACATAACTCTCGGTCGTGGCCGTATTGCTCTTGATAGCCTCAAGATTACCCAGCGCCTTGTTGATTATCTCGACCAGGCTCGCGCGCGCCTCTTCATCCAGCGTGGTTGAGGCCTCGACTTCCTTGAGGCGCGCCTCAAGGGTGGCGCTGCTCACCAGGGCAGGTGTCGTCGCCGCCTCCGCGGCCCTGTCTGCCGACAAGGCCGTGGACAGCGGCAGCCAACAGACACACAGCGCAAGCAGCCACACAGACAGCCGGAAACATTTCATGACTCAGGTGGGCGCAGAAAAGCTACCATTGATAACCCAGCTTGAGGTTGTAGGTCGTGTCCGTGTTATCGACGCCATCAGGGGCACCACCGTCATATTCCAGCAGTACTTCGGTAGTGGCGACGATCCCGGCGTAGATCGGAAAGCGGAATCCCGTCCAGGCATCCACAACAAGGTTGTCTGTATCCCCCGGCTCCAGCAGACCTTTATTCAGGTGGTAAAACTGCATCCGGTCCGGGATCAGGAAGCGGTCAAAATCGACAGTCCAGCCAAGCACCAGGTAATCCCGGTTGTCCGCCGCATAAAACTCCTCGTTAACATACAGGGGGCCGCTCGCCACATCGAGGTTCATTGCGGTGCTTTCATAGAATTCGTAACCCACCAGCGGACCAACAATAGTGCGCCGCTGCAGATCGGCGGGCCGGTCGTGTTCCACACCCAGGGTGGCGCCATAAAAAAGCTTTTTACTGACAAAATGGTCGTAACGGCCATTAATCCGCCAGTTTTCGTCTGTCAGCACATCGTCACTTTTTTCTCTTTCATAATCGCCATAAAATTTCAGCCGGTCATCTCGCCAGCGAAAGGTTGTCTCCCAGTCACCGTGATATTCATCCTTGTCTGAATTGCCACGCTCATAATTCAGATCAACATTGATCTTGCCCGACCATTTCATGCCCTTGCCGACGCGCCAGGGTTCAGGATTGACATAATCTATCTCGTCCGGGGAAAGCGTTTCTGTGACGCCCGAATCATCGGCAATTACAACACCCGCATCGGTATTTTTGGCGTTTGTCGCCACGCGTGTTTCCTTGTTTTTCAGCAGCACCGTAATCGGCTCGTCTGCAATCAGTTCGTTGATTTCACTCCACTTGACATTGATGACACCGGCATAGGAAGTCTCAAAATCAACAACACCGTCATCTTGCTTGACAAGCTTGCCCATCAAACGGGAGCCGTCTTTCATAATCAGCTC
>JAQBDO010000116.1:0-4906 GCA_032124375.1 Gammaproteobacteria bacterium | reverse complement strand
ATAATCTCGGCACCAAACGCCTTCATCACTGCACGCCGTTCAACACTCATGTGCGCCGGCATAATCAACACCATGCGATAGCCTTTCATAGCTGCTGCCATCGCCAGTGCAATCCCGGTGTTGCCACTGGTCGCTTCAATCAGCGTATCGCCAGGCTTGATTTCGCCACGCTCTTCAGCGTGCCTGATCATACTGAGCGCCGGACGATCCTTCACCGAACCGGCCGGATTATTGCCCTCCAGTTTCACCAAAATCTTATTACTACCAGCGCCCGGCAAACGTTGCAACTGCACCAGCGGTGTATTGCCTATGGTCGCTTCAAGAGTGGGGAAATTCATAGCCTGTTATCCGTCTGTATATGCAGCATACAGTATACCCAAGAACAGCAAATACCCGACACCAATAGTCGCAAATAACTGACAACAACCCCATGGCTGCAGGCAGCCGCTTCGATTAGCATAGACAGGAACAGAAATCTGAATTCTCACCCATACAGGGGAAAACAGCACATGAAAGACAACGACCCGTCATGGTTACAGCGATTGGGCAAAACACTTGCCGGCACGGCGCAGCAACTGCTGCAACAGCGTAGCCACCCCCCGGAACAAACTGACAGTTCGTCAACACCGCAACAGGACATTGCAGCGACAAGACCACGACAGTCATTTTCAAGCGAACTGTTTGCCGAGTTGTTGATCGAGCTGCCGGAACACCAGGGAGAATTCCTGCAAGCCTACCAGAGCGGTGACCTGCAGCGCCTCAAAAATCACGCGCACAAGCTACTCGGCGCTGTCGTCTACTGTGATGCGCCGGAACTGGAAGCTGCACTGCGTGCCTTGCAGCAAGCACTGGCAACAAACCCGGACACCATTGACCTCTGTTATACCCGGCTCATCAACACCATCAACAACACCCTGAGCTGCAGCGGTTATAGTGGCAGCATCTGACACTGCCTGCTAACCGGCACAGGGAAGCCCGCTGTTTATGTAACCCGGTCCCTGGCTGCCTGCATCAGTCTTTTCATGTCGGCTACGGCGGTGGCCAGCCCGCTGAATACTGCACGCGCAATAATGGCATGACCGATGTTAAGTTCGCGCACACCCGCTATGGCGGCAATCTCCCCGACATTGTGATAATGCAGGCCATGACCGGCATTGACCCTTAAACCTGCAGCAACACCCTGGCGCACCGCTTCCCTGATGCGTTGCAGTTCAGCGGCAACCTGCTTGCCATCCGTTGCATCAGCAAAATGCCCGGTGTGGATCTCGATACAGGGGGCACCGGTCTCAGCTGCCGCTGCAATTTGCTGTGGATCAGCATCAATAAACAGGGAGACACGCACACCGGCCGCTTGCAGGCGCTCGCAAGCGGCACGGATGCGCGGCAACTGACCGGCCACATCCAGCCCGCCCTCGGTGGTCAACTCTTCGCGCCGTTCCGGGACCAGACAGCAGTCCTGCGGACGAATTTGCTCGGCAAAGGCCAGCATGTCATCGGTAACCGCCATTTCCAGGTTCATGCGCGTCTGCAGCATATCTTTCAGCGTCAGCACATCGCGTTCCTGGATGTGGCGGCGATCTTCACGCAAATGCAGGGTGATACTGTCGGCACCCGCCTGTTCCGATTCAATTGCCGCCTGCACGGGATCCGGATAACGCGTACCACGCGCCTCGCGCAGCGTGGCCACGTGATCAATGTTCACGCCCAGTAACAGTTCCATTTTATCTTCCATCATAGTTAACCATTAACATGCAGCGGGCCGGCTGACGACGTCACGCCTCTTTTCATCGATGCGAAAGCAGACAACTGACGCAGCACTTCCCGGGTGCGCAACGGGCGTTCACCCAGATACAGGGCCAGTGCCGTGCGCATCAGCGTCTTCACCTCGCGACAGGCCTGCGGGTCCTGCAGATCATCATGGTGCAGTGCCAGCAGGCTTGCACCCCGCAGGAAAACGCCATTATCAGCGGCTTGCCGCGACCTTACAGGCCCCTTTTCCATGCGGTATTCATAAAGCCCGTCCGGGTCTATCACCTCACCACTTTCATATTCGCAATCCAGCAACAGGCCATAACCCAGCCCTTGCAACAGGCGTTTTTCAAACAGCCGCAGGGACTGCTCCTCGGCTGTGCCCAGTGTCAGCAGGGCTTGCTCATAGGCGACGAATAGTTCCGGATGCGGGTCATGACGGGTCAGCAGCCGCATCAATAATTCACTGAGGTAGCAGGCACACAGCACCTGACGCCCCTGGAATGTATCGATTACACCCCGGCTGTCAACACCGGTCAGCGTACCGAGTTCGCCGCGCATATTCCAGGACAGCAACAAGGGCCGCAGCATCTGCAACTGGTTTTGCCACCGGCTTTTGGCTGAGCGGGCACCGCGCGCAATCAGGCCTATGCGCCCGTAGGCACTGCTGAACACTTCCAGCAGCAAACTGCTATCCCGGTAGGGATAGTGATGCAGGATCCAGGCAGGTTCGAGCGAGACGCGTAGCTGATGGCTCATAGCAGACGAATGCAATAAAGGCTATTCATCATGCGTATAGCCCAGGCTACGCAGTGCCCGCTCGTCATCTGCCCAACCCTCCTTGACCTTGACCCAGAGTTTCAAATTGACCTTGCCGCCTATCAACTCCTCGATATCCCGGCGTGCCTCAATACCCACTTCCTTGAGCACACGTCCCTGCTTGCCGATGACGATATACTTCTGACTCTTGCGCTCCACCCAGATCAGCGCATGAATATGGGCAATTATTGCTTCATTCCTGAACTGTTCGATTTCCACCGTCAAACCATACGGTAACTCTTTTCCCAACTTGCGGAACAGTTTTTCCCTGACCAGCTCTGCTGCCAGAAAGCGCACAGAACGATCAGTCACCTGGTCTTCCGGAAACAGCGGTGCCGCTACCGGCAACAGCTTTTCCAGGACAGCCTCGAGCTCGGCCACGTTATCACCCTTGCTGGCAGATATCGGGATAATCTGCTCAAACGCCCGCTTGTCAGACAGTGTTTGCAAGCGGGGCAGCAGATCCTCCCGGTTCCCCAGCAGATCAATCTTGTTAACAGCGAGAATCACCGGGCAGCTGATCTGCCCGAGCTTCTGCAATACCAGCTCATCATCTGTGGTCCAGTGCAGTCCATCGACCAGAAACACCACCACATCAACATCCTGTAACACGCTGCTGGCCGTACTGTTCATGTAACGGTTCATGGCACGGCCGCTGAAGTCGTGGATACCAGGGGTGTCCACGTAGATCAGCTGTGCCGAAGCTTGTGACTTGATACCGAGTACACGATGGCGGGTCGTCTGTGGACGTCTTGAGGTAATACTGATTTTCTGACCGAGAATCCGGTTTAACAGGGTGGATTTCCCGACATTTGGCCGCCCCACGAGGGCGATATAACCACAACGATAATCACTCATTCTGTGTTTTCCAGGCGGGCCAGAATATCTTCCGCCGCATTCTGCTCTGCATGACGCCGGTTGCTGCCTTCACCCCTGCCGGGTGGCAAGTCACTGCCGCTGACCACACACTCCACCGTGAAGAACTGGTCATGAGCCTTGCCACTGACTTCACTGACTATGTATTCCGGGAGCGGCTGCTGGCGCGACTGCAGGTATTCCTGCAGCCGTGTCTTCGCGTCTTTCAGAAAGGCAATGTCAGACAGTGAACCCAGCCTGTCGGCAAACAAGTCAAGAATGCAGCATTGGCAGGTAGCGAAATCACTGTCGAGAAAAACTGCCCCGATCAGCGCCTCAACGGTGTCGGAAAGGATAGAGTCGCGCTGATGACCACCACTCTTGCGCTCTCCGCCACCCAGCTTCAGGTACTGCCCCAAACCGAGTGACTGCGCTATTTCCGCGAGTGACTCACGCCGCACCAGGTTAGCGCGGAGCCGGCTCAGCCTGCCCTCTTTTGCCTCGGGATAGCGCCGGTACAGCTCTGCCGCAATGACACTGCCAAGGATGGCATCACCCAGGAACTCCAGCCGTTCATTATTCCTGCTGCCGACGCTGCGATGCGTTAACGCCTGTTGCAGGAGCTGCTGGTCAGCAAAGCAATGACCCAGCAATTTTTCCAGATTGCCATGTGATTGCTTCAAACCCGTTTGACTTTAACCTGCTTGTCAAAAACCATCACGACATAGACATTCCCAAACAGGTGGACACGTGCTTCATAGGCGGCCCTGACCAAATATTGCTGACCAAAAGGCTTTATCTGCAGGTCCTTGTTGGTAATCACGGTCACATAACTTATTTCAAAACGGTTTTCCGCCATACGCCTGATTTCCTGGGGTGTACTGAATCCGGACTCTTTCTCCATCGTTGCCAGGGTAGACGCAACCTTGTAATACTCCATGTAGGCAGGTGCCATTCTGAGCGTCAACAATACAAAGAAGCCGATCAGTGCCAGAATTATCAACCAGCCAATCGTGGTTACGCCTTTCTGTTGCTGTAGTGAACGCATAGTCTTCCTCTCTTGATCCTGCTATTGAATTTTCATGCCGATTCGACCCCAATCGACACCACCGTTTGCACCATCCCAGTTCATCCAGATACGAAATGCCTTGCCGACCAGATTGGCTTCCGGCACCGTACCCCAGTAACGACTGTCATTACTGTTGTCCCGATTGTCACCCATCATAAAATACTCGTTTTCGCCGACAACAAATTCCCCTTCCAGACCCGGCGTGCGCGGCATCACCAGAATATCATGCTGCACATCGCCAAGCTGTTCCCGACGTTCACTGGCACCGGACATGGAAACACCTGACCCCTTGCCGACATAAACACCGGCAGGCACCTGCCCGGCTGGCTCGCCGTTCACATACAACACCTTGTTGTAATAACCGATTTTATCGCCCGGCAAACCAACAAGACGCTTTATATAGTCCACCGCCGG
>JAQBDO010000115.1:0-4105 GCA_032124375.1 Gammaproteobacteria bacterium | reverse complement strand
GATCGTGGTCGACGAGGAGCACGATGCCTCACTGAAACAGCAGGACGGTTTTCGCTATTCGGCCCGCGACCTGGCCATCTGGCGCGCCCGGCGACTGGACATCCCGGTAGTGCTCGGCACGGCCACGCCTTCGCTGGAAAGCCTGCTGAACGTCGAACAGGATCGTTATCAACGACTTGACCTGCCGGAGCGCACCGGCGTTGCGCGCCCGCCCACGTTTAAACTCATCGACGTTCGTGAACAACGTTTGGATGACGGACTGTCGGCAGCCTTGCTGCAACACATGCACACGCACCTCGATGCCGGTGGCCAGGTACTGCTGTTCCTGAACCGGCGCGGCTTTGCACCCACGCTGATGTGTTATAGCTGCGACTGGGTCGCCGAGTGCCGGCGCTGCGATGCCCGCCTCACCTGGCACCAGCACGATAACCGCCTGCACTGCCACCACTGCGGCAGCCAGCGGCCGGTCGACAAGGTCTGCCCGTCCTGTCAGGGCACCGACCTGCACCCCGTCGGCCAGGGCACCGAGCGTGTGGAACAGGCACTGGCGGAACACTTCCCGGATATTGATCTCATCCGTATCGATCGCGACACCACCCGGCGCAAGGGCGAACTCGACCGTTTACTGGAACAGGCCACCAGCGGCGCCAGTCGCCTGCTGCTGGGCACCCAGATGCTGGCCAAGGGCCATCATTTTCCGAACGTCACGCTGGTCGGTATCCTCGACGCCGACCACGGCCTGTTCAGCACCGACTTTCGTGCCAGTGAACGCATGGCCCAGCTGATCGTGCAGGTGGCCGGTCGCGCCGGCCGCCATGAGCGCCCCGGCGAAGTGCTGATCCAGACCTGCCATCCGGAGCATCCGCTGTTGCAACTGCTGACCACCGGGGGTTACCCGGCCTTTGCGCGCGCCGCGCTGGCCGAGCGTCGCAGCGCGCAAATGCCGCCAATCACCAGCCTCGCCCTGTTGCGTGCCGAAGCAGCCTCCGCAGACACGGCCATGGGTTTTCTGGCGTTCGTACAACAAGGTATCCACGCAACCGGGCTGCCGGGCGTCGAGGTGTGGGGGCCGGTACCCGCCACCATGGAACGCCGCGCTGGCCGTTTTCGTGCCCAACTGCTGCTGCAATCACAGCAACGCGGCGCCTTGCAGCGCCTGCTCAGCACCCTGGTCAGGCAGCTGGAGCAGTCGAAAGAGGCCCGCCAGGTACGCTGGTCGGTGGATGTGGATCCGGTGGATACCTATTAATTTATCACCAGCTAAAGTTGCACCAGATTGACGGGCAGGGATAATAGGCCACCCGTTTAATGGCAAATCAAAAAAATGCAGACACGGATCAGGTCCGCGATTTTTGTCGGGAACTATTCGCGGACGCGATCCGCACCTAACAAGGCATGCAAATAATCACTTGAAAGCTCACCTCGTACAATTACTGACCGACGCCGTCGCCACCTTGCAGGCTGACGATACGCTGCCTGCCGACATCACACCGACCGTGATGATCGAGCGCACCCGCGACCGTGCCCACGGCGACTTCGCCACTAACCTCGCGATGCTGCTGGCAAAACCGGCGCGCTGCAAACCCCGCGACATCGCTGAAAAACTGGTCGCTGCCATCAAAACCGGCGGACAACTGCAGAAGGTGGAAATCGCCGGGCCTGGCTTTATCAACTTCTTCCTCGGCCCGGAGGCCTGGCACGCGGGCATCGACGAGATTCTCGAACAGGGCGAACGCTTTGGCCGCAGCGACATCGGCAAGGGATCGCGCATCCAGGTGGAGTTCGTCTCCGCCAACCCCACCGGTCCGTTGCATGTCGGGCATGGGCGCGGCGCGGCCTATGGCGCGGCAGTCGCCGACCTGCTGGCGGCCATTGGCTACGAGGTGCACCGTGAATACTATGTCAACGATGCCGGCCGTCAGATGGATATCCTCGCGGCCAGTGTGTACCTGCGTTACCTTGACCTGTGCGGCGAAACCATCCCCTTTCCGGCGAACGGCTACCAGGGCGATTATGTATGGGACATTGCCGCCAGCCTGCATCGCGAACATGGCGACGCGCTGCGACACCCGGTCGCCGAGCTCTTCAACGACGTACCTGCCGATGAGCCAGACGGTGGCGACAAGGAAAAACACATCGACGGGCTGATTGGCCGCGCCCGCATCCTGCTGGGGGAAAGCCGTTACCGGCAAGTGTTTGATGAAGGACTGAACGCCATCCTCGGCAACATCCGCAAGGACCTGGAAGAATTCGGTGTGGTCTATGACGAATGGTTTTCAGAACGCTCACTGTCCGAGAACAATACCGTCGCATCCAGTATTGAACGCCTGCAGCAAAGCGGCCATGTCTATGAGAAAGACGGTGCGCTGTGGTTCAAGTCAACGGATTATGGTGACGAGAAAGACCGCGTGGTGGTGCGCGATAACGGCCAGAGCACCTACTTCGCCGCCGACATTGCATACCATCTGAACAAACTGGAGCGCGGGTATGACCGCGTCATTGACGTCTGGGGTGCCGATCATCATGGCTATGTGCCGCGCGTCAAGGCGGCACTGAAGGCACTCGACGCCGATCCGGACAAACTGGATGTGTTGCTGGTGCAGTTCGCGATTCTCTACCGGCAGGGCGAAAAAGTCGCGATGTCGACCCGCTCCGGCGACTTCGTCACACTGCGGGAACTGCGCCGTGAAGTCGGTAATGATGCCGCACGCTTCTTCTACGTAATGCGCAAATGCGAACAGCATATGGACTTCGATCTCGACCTGGCGAAGTCACAGAGCAACGACAACCCGGTGTATTACATACAGTATGCGCATGCACGGGTACGCAGCGTATTCCGGCAGCTGCAGGAAAAACAACTCAGCTGGGATCAGGCAGCCGGTAGCGCAGGACTGGCAGGCCTGTCTGAAGAACATGAACAGGCGCTGATGATCAGCCTGTCACGCTATCCGGAAGTACTGGAAACGGCGGCCATTAACCATGAACCGCACCAACTGACCCACTACCTGCGCGAACTGGCCAACGATTTCCATACCTACTACAACGCGCACACCTTCCTGGTGGACGATGCTACAGTCCGCAATGCACGACTGAATCTGATTGAAGCCACCCGGCAAGTCATTGCCAACGGCCTCGGGCTGCTGGGCGTTTCCGCCCCGGACAATATGTAATGTCGCGCGACTATAAATACAGTGCCCGAAAAAGAAACAAGCGCTCCTCGCTGTCGCCGTTGGTGGGAGTGATTGGTGGTCTGCTAATCGGCCTGTTTGTCGCCTTCCTGGTCTATATCAAGATGCAGGAGAAACCTGATCCGCATGTATACCTGCAGGAAAGCATCCCGGCCCCGGCTGCAAGCACCGGACAAGATGTCCGCGACGTCCCCAAGGACCAGGTCGATGCCATCCCGCCGCCACCGAAACCACGTTTTGATTTCTATACGCTGTTACCGGAGATGGAAGTCGTCATCCCTGAACAGGAAATAACCGCAGCGCTGAAACAACCCCCGGCCCCGGTGCAGAAGGCCGCGCCCGTCGTAGAAGCAACACCGGTAGCCGCCGACAAACCGGTTCCAGAGACAATACCCGCGCCCGAAAAACCGGTCACCACAACAGCTGGCGGCACCTACTATCTGCAAGTCGGTTCATTTCGTAATAGTGTACAGGCGGAACGCTTCAAGGCTGAGCTGGCACTGCAGGGCATGCAAACCAGCATTCAGACCGTCACTATCAATAACAAGGACACCTACCACCGCGTCCGCGTCGGCCCCTTCAACAACTTCGATGCGCTGGACAAGACTCGCCAATCACTGAAGAAGAAAGGCATCGACAGCACCCCGATCAAGGTCACCGGCTGACAGAACCCGCAGCATCGTGGACACGCTGTGCTCCTGCACAACATAACACCCCTGCAGGAGCGCATTGCATGCGCGAACACTGCCAAACCAAACCCATCGCGGACATGGTCCGCTCCTGCAAAATATTCACTCTCGGTATTGCCCTTGCGGGAGCGGACCATATCCGCGATCAGCGTAACCGGTAACCAGCTCTCTATAAGGTAATCACCTGATCCGGCATATTCCCGGAAAGCGCAGCGTACAGATTCGGGA
>JAQBDO010000114.1:0-5894 GCA_032124375.1 Gammaproteobacteria bacterium | reverse complement strand
TCATGTCATTATCGGTGCCATGCCGTTTGCCAGCTGTTTCGGTCCGGCCTATGAATATGCCTTTATCCTGGATACCGACCTGCGCAAGCGAAAATTGCGCAACAAGGTTCCAATGACCCTGGTGACCAGTGAACCCTATATTGGCCATCTTGGCCTGGGTGGTGTTGGTGATTCCCGCGGCATGCTGGAGAGCGAATTGCGCCAGCACGATATCAAGTTCATCACCAATGCAAAGGTAACCAAAGTGGAAGCCGGCAAGATGTTCGTGGAGCAGTATGATGACAACGGCGCGGTCGTCAAGAATCATGAACTGGCATTCAACTACTCGATGATGCTGCCGGCCTTCAAGGGTGTTGACTGCGTCGCGGCGGTCGACGGCCTGTGTAATCCACGCGGTTTTGTGCTGGTCTATGAACATCAACGCAATCCGAAATACACCAACATCTATTCAGCCGGCGTGTGTATCGCCATCCCGCCGGTAGAGGTAACAACGGTGCCAACGGGTGCGCCGAAGACCGGTTACATGATCGAGTCCATGGTAACGGCCATCGTGCACAATATTCACGATGACCTGCAAGGCAAGCCATTGACCCACAGGGCAACCTGGAATGCTATCTGTCTGGCGGACATGGGAGATACCGGTGCTGCGTTTGTTGCCCTGCCGCAGATCCCGCCGCGCAACGTTGCCTGGATGAAAAAAGGCAAGTGGGTGCACTATGCGAAAATTGCCTTCGAGAAATATTTCATCCGCAAGATGAAAAAGGGTAATTCCGAGCCCGTCTACGAGAAATATGTCCTCAAGGCGCTGGGCATTAACCGCCTGGAATAATTACGGCCGGCCTAGTACCCTTTCAACCTGATAATAACGTATGCTGAAGCATATCAAGCTGAACACCAGATTTTTTTAATAGCCACGGAAGCACACGGAATGACACGGAAAAAAGTATTTTATGGCATTTATTCTTGCGTGTTTTTCCGTGTGCTTCCGTGGCAATCATATCCGTCTTTATCAGATTGAGGCAGTACTAGTCCCGTATTGATTGCTGCTGTGTTAGCGCTTGCGCCCTGCGCAGCCTTCCACCATCGCGCGTAGCGCTGGCATATCCACCAGCACAATCTGCCGCCGATTGACCGTCAACAGATTTTTCTTCTGAAACTGTGCGAACAAGCGGCTCACCGTCTCGATTGCCAGACCCAGGTAATTACCAATATCCTGGCGCGACATCGGCAGATTGAACTCAGTGGCCGACAAACTCCGGGACTTGTAACGGCCAGACAGGCTGAGCAAAAAGGCCGCCAGCTTTTCCTCTGCAGTACGCTTGCCCAGTAGCAACAGCATACTCTGATCCGCGCTTATCTCCTTGCTGACCACCCGCATCATCTGGTGGTTGAGACCACGCAGGGTATTGCACATTTCTTCCAGGTCGTTATAGGGCAATTCACAGACGCTGGCCGTTTCCAGCACCACCGAACTACTACCGTAAACGCCATCACTCATACCGTCCAGGCCCACCAGCTCTCCCGGCAGGGTAAAACCCAGCACCTGCTCGTCACCATTTTCCGTGGTGCAGTAGGATTTCAGGGCACCGGAACGAACAGCATACATCGAATAACTGTGGTCGCCGGCACGAAAGATATGTTGTCCGGGCTGGTAAGGCTGCTGGCGCCTGACAATCTTGTTCAACTCGTCCATGTCGTGGCCACTCATGCCATGTGGCAGACACAGCTCTGCCAGGCTGCAGCCGCTGCAGGAGATCTTGATATCAGCAATTTTCAGCGTTCTGCTTCTGGCAGGCATTCAGGGGAACCGTGGTTGGTGATAAATTTTATAAGCTCTTTTTATACAACAATACAATAAGTTATAATTTAATACACCCCGCAGGGGGTGACACAGTATCATTCCGGACCCGACAACTACAAGCAATCAGGACATCCTGTTGTATTTACATGCAAAACAACGTCTTGCTGCACTCATCGAGGCAGCGGGGCCAGCATTACTGAAGGGCAACCTGACCGGACTCGAAAAGGAGAGCCTGCGCGTTAGCGCCGATGGCAGCATCGCACAAACGCCACATCCTGCCGCCCTCGGCTCGGCCCTGACGCATCCCTGGATCACCACTGACTACTCCGAGGCCCTGCTGGAGTTCATTACCCCGCCACTGGACAGCGCAGCAGCTGCGCGAGTCTACCTGCGTGACCTGCATCATTTTGTCTACCTGCAGCTCGAACGGGAACTGCTGTGGTCCTCCAGCATGCCCTGCGTGGTCGCCGATGATGCCAGTATTCCTATCGCCCAGTACGGCACTTCCAACCTCGGCGTGATGAAAACCGTTTACCGTCGCGGCCTTGGCTACCGCTACGGGCATGTCATGCAGGTGATTGCCGGGGTACATTACAATTACTCGTTTTCCGATACCTTCTGGAAGGCCTTGCAGCGACTCGAAGCTGACGCGCGGCCGCTACAGGACTTTGTTTCCAGCCAGTACTTCGCACTGATTCGCAATCTGCAACGCTTTGGATGGTTAATACCCTACCTGTTCGGGTCATCGCCAGCCGTGTGCAAGTCCTTTTTGCTTGGCAAACCAACAACGCTGGAGAATTTTAACGACAGCACCTATTTCGGCCCGTACGCCACCTCGCTGCGCATGTGTGACATCGGTTATCAGAACAGCCTGGAAAACGAGGTCGGCTTCAAGGCCAACTACGACAACCTTGACGCCTATGTCGCAAGCCTGACCAGGGCGATCTCAACACCTTCCGCGCGCTTCACAGAGATCGGGGTAAAGGTCGACGGCAGCTACCGCCAGCTCAATGCCAATATGCTGCAGATCGAAAACGAGTACTACAGTTCCGTGCGGCCCAAACAGGTACCGGACCATAACGAGAAACCGAGCCTGGCATTGCAACGCCGCGGGGTCCGCTATGTGGAACTGCGCTCACTCGATATCAACATCTTCGACCCGCTCGGTATCAGCGAGACACAATGCCGCTTCGTTGAAATCTTCATGGCCTTTTGCCTGCTGCATGACAGCCCGGTAATCAGTGCCCTTGAACGCAAGGAGATTGATGAAAACCTGGATGCCGTCGGTTACCGTGGTCGTGAGCCAGGACTAGACCTGCAACACAACGGAGAAAGGCAACCGCTGCAACAGTGGGCGGGTGAATTGTGCGCAGCCATGGAAGAATTTGCCGCTTGCCTCGACAAAAACGAGGACGGTACACCCTACCAGGCGGCCTTGCAGCTTCAACAGGCAGCCGTTGCCGACCCCGACAAAACACTGTCGGCACAGGTGCTTGCCGGTATGCGTGAGCACGACGAAGGCTACTTCCACTTCGCACAACGCATGTCAAAACAACACCAGCGGTATTTTTTGAATCTGAAACACGATACCGCACAATTTGAGACATTTTCCGACAGCGTCAGACAATCACTGGCCAAACAACGTTCAATGGAAGCCGCTGATAGCGATTCCTTTGATGATTTTCTGAAAAATTATCTCGCGCAGACACTTTAAATCAGAACCGCATCGCGGACAGGGTCCACGATGATGCAAGACTACTCATGCATCAGCTGGATATTCCACTACCCCGCCAGCACAAAACCAACACCGGCGAGATAAAACCCTGCCGGATAGAGCCAGCGCTGCGGCTTGTCTCTCAGGTAATCCATCACCAGCGACAGCACCACACCCATCACCATATAGAGAGGCACGACCTGCACAGAGGTAAAGTGTCGCATGTCACCCGGCAGGTAATAAAAATAAAACGTGCCGTAGAACAGCAGAAAAAAACCATTTGCCAGTATCTCCAGCACGGGGCCATCAAAGCCGGAGGCCAGGCCTTTCAACCACGACGGCCGGATGTTGATATCTTTCTCGTGCAGCACACGATGCATAAAATAGACGTAGTATCCGTACACCGGCCAGACAATAAAATTCAGCGCAGACGTATAGCCATCATGAATCGGCCATACCCGGTATTGCCAGAGCGGCTGCCCGGTTACCAGAAAATACAGCTTGCCAAGATACACTTCGCAGACAATGGCCACCAGGAAGGCAACCGCCATGGACAGAGCCAGCTGATAGAGATCAATACGCACCCAGCGGCGTATCAGCAGCGAACCCAGCAGGTAAAAAAGCAGCACACCAAACAAGGCACCGGACAGGCCCTGCAGGATCAGCACGCCGGCATGGGGAACAACCATGTGAATACTCCACTGACTAAACGCTGAATCGATCCACGCTGCAGATAAGGGAAATGACTGCCATCGCCAGGAAAGCTATAGATGTGAAACCAGCTTTGCCTCGGGAACCTGCTCGCGTATGGCGCTGGCAATTTCAAGGCGAATACCCTGAATCGGTCTGATCGAAACCCATAGCAGGTTCAGTTTCATATTGAATTCAGCAAACACCACCGCATCACTGAAATGTGTGAGCACGATATGCACATCGCGGATGGCCTCATCAACCAGCAGTTTTGGCTTCCTGTTCAAACCCGGAATCAGCACCATGAAATCGCTGAGTGGCTTGCCGTTCTCATCATGAGATGGTGCGCGCTTCCTCAATGGCTCCGCAGCAGTATCAAATCGCACAGACAGTTTTGGCAGCGTCATGGGGGCACCCGGGTGAGACTCCAGGCTCATGATAATCGAAATGATCGAGCACAACACTCCCGCACCTGCGGGCAACCAAAAACAATGTAAAAACAAACAACAGTGGACGACCGCGCCCGCGAGGGACTTTAAAAAAGTCGCGCTTGCGCAGCGTTCCTGCACCAACCAAGGGGCATCTGGAGCGGACCTTGTCCGCGATGACTAGCGTGGTAACAAAATGATCGCAGTTGCAAGCCGCTCCTGCCAATCAGGGAGTCAGGCCTTCAGCGCATCCCGCACACCTTCCAGTAGTCCACGCACTTCAGCGGCCAGCTGTTCAACGCCTGCCTTTTTAACCAGGCTCATCACTGCCACAGGGTCCATAAAGGCAACAGTAATTGAAGCATCGTCCTCTTCGCGCAACACCACATTACACGGCAGTAGCAGGCCAATATCGGGATCCGCATTGATCGCCTGATTCGCCAGACCCGGATTACACGCGCCCAGGATGATGTACGGTTTGCGATCAACGTCGATTTTCTTTTTGAGCGTGGCGGCAACATCAATTTCCGTCAGCACACCGAAACCTGCCTTCTGCAGTTCTTCGATAACCCGGCTCCTGATGTCGCCCATGTTGCCAGCCAGTGAAACAGTAAATCCGTACATAGCCTTTCTCCTGTTGGTCACGAAATCAGGCGCGTTTGCGCCTCATGATATTTTTCAGCTGTTTTTTCAATCACCCCGGCTGGCAATACCGGCCCGGGCGGTGTCTTGTCCCAGTCGAGGGTCTCCAGATAATCGCGTACATACTGCTTGTCAAAACTGGCCGGGCTGTGGCCAGGTGCATAGCTGTCAGCAGGCCAGAAGCGCGAAGAATCCGGTGTCAGCAGCTCGTCAATCAACACCAGTCGGTGCTCTGCATCCAGACCAAACTCAAACTTGGTATCCGCAATAATAATGCCGCGCTGCAGGGCATACTCGGCACACTGCGTATAAATTTCCAGGCTGACATCGCGCACCTGCGCTGCCAGCTCATCACCAAGCAGTGCCCTCGCTTTATCAAAATCAATATTCTCGTCATGCGCGCCGAGGTCTGCCTTGGTCGACGGCGTGAATATCGCCTGTGGCAATTTGTCGGCCATCTGCAGACCGGCCGGTAACCGGATACCGCAGACCTGCCCGGTTTTTTGGTAATCCACCCAGCCGGAACCAATCAGGTAGCCGCGCACGATCGCCTCTACCGGCAGGGCCTTCAGTTTTTTGGTAACAACGGCACGCCCTTCCACTTCGGCACGCTCTTTTT
>JAQBDO010000113.1:0-2560 GCA_032124375.1 Gammaproteobacteria bacterium | reverse complement strand
ATAAAACCTCCAAAGGTGACATTTCCCACTAGCCTATGGAGATTAAGCGGCATCCAACTATAATTGGACATCTTGTCCCAGAGACTGGCGGTTTGAATAAACTCGATCAATGACACCCCCTCTGCAGCCTTCGCCGGGGTATTCATAAAGGATGTCGGACCGTCAATGACAAACAGCGTGACCGTTCCGACAATATTCAGGAGGATTCCTATCGCGATATGACGCCCCTTCAAGCCCCCCTTCATGGAATCCCAAGAATAGAAGTACGTATAGAGGATAATGGTTTCCAGGATAAACAAGAGCGGATAGATGACCGCAAAAACCAGGAAGAAATGCTGAATCAACCAGGTTGTAAAATCAGGATAGGTCCCAAGAAGCACGAAGATAAACAGGCCACCGGTCAAGGCAGTCATACTATAAAGGATGACCGTCACCTTAATGACTTCTTTAGCCAGACGGTCATACTTTGGATCGTTGTTTTTATACCCCAGCCATTCTGCGACTACGGCAAAAATGGGGGCGCCCAAGATAAAGGCGCCAAACAAAATATGCAGGTTGGCTACGACCCAGACAGCCGTGCGATTTCCCGTATAAGGGAAATCAACCTGAGGAGCAGGAACCTCCTGTCCATACGCCAAAGCTGCCCCTCCGATGAGCAAGCCAAAGACCATCCATATACTTCGATGTAAGGTTTTCAAGGGTGGCACCCCTCCTTTATCTTTCTTCCCGTCTGTGAGATTACTTTTTGGCTTTTATTTAGTGGGCCGCATCCCCTGCAGGCGCTTCAGCCGCTGGAGCATCCCCCGCCGGTGCTGCATCTGCAGGCGCTTCGGCAGCAGGCGCTGTACCAGCCGTTCCCTGATGAACCCATTTTTTATACTCCACATCATATTCCTTGCCTTTGAGACCAAATGTGGCTTCAAACGCAATGACTTTCCAGATCTCATCTTCTGAAAGCTTACTCTTCCATGGCTTCATTTTTGTGCCTTTGACACCTTCATTGACTCGCCAAAACCAAACCGAATCAGAATAGAGCTCCATTTGTTCCGTTCGGCGGAAGTCCCTGGCTCCCGCCTTCACGGGTTTCCCATTTTTCCCATGGCAGCTGGCACAATTCACATCAATATTTGTGACACCGGTAAAAATAGCTTGTATATGTTATGCAATTGAAATCCCTTTCGGCCGTGTTGCTGGCGTTAATTGCTTTGCTGGTTTCTCCGTTCGTGCTGGCGCACTCCGGTGGCGTCCATGTTGCCGGCTTGGCTGACGGTTTTATGCATCCGGTGACCGGTCTGGATCACCTGTTGATTGCCATTGCCGCCGGCTTCTGGGCGGCACGCTCCGGTGACCACGGCGTGCCGGATGTGGTGTATTTTCTGTCAATGTTGCTGGCGGGCATGCTGCTGGGTATCTGTTGCATACAGTTCCCGGAGTTGCAGCTGTCGACCGTTATTGTTGTGGGGCTGACGGTCATGTTTTTTGCGCTGAGCATTGCTACGCCACACTATTTTGCCTATATCTTCTTTGGCGGATTTGCTATATATCATGGCATGGTTCACATGCTGGAGATGCCAGCCCCAGCCGCTGCGACGGGTTACATGGTGGGTTTGTTTCTCGCAACCGGACTGATGTGCATGCTCGGTCTCATCCTGCGGCAGGTGGTGATAACCCGCAAGCCGCATTCACATAGAACACACTAGTCAAGCCTGCGCCTGCGAGGAATTTACCATGAGCGACAATGAATGCACCGATATGAAGGTAAGCGCGGAGGCTATCAAGGCCTCTCCGCTGGGCGAAGAGCTCAGCGATGCACAGTGTGAATTACTGGCCAGTGTCATGACGGCTTGCGGCATCAAGGATCGCAGCTTTCTGATAGAGGAAGATCATAAGGATGACTGCCTGCATGTGCTCACCACGGGAAACATGGAAGTCGTGGCGCATGCTGCAAACGGCGAGCAGGTTGGCCTGCAGATTCTTCGGGCAGGCGATATTCTGGGTGAGCTGGGTTTTCTGGACGGCGTGGAGCATTCAGCCGGTGTGCGTGCGATGGGTAACTGTGAACTGCTGCGACTGGACCGCGCCAGCTTCGAGGGTCTGCTGGACAAGGACCCGGAACTTGTCTACAAGGTGATGCGTGCCATTGTCCGTACCGTGCACCGTATTCTCAGGAATATGAATGTCCAGCAAGTGGAGCTGACCAATTATATTGCCAAACAGAACGGGCGCTACTAGTGATACGGCGGGTTACGATGGCGCAGGATTCCCTCCGGGGATGTTTTTGAATGTCCTGTTTTTTTCTCGTAATTCCGTTCACAAGGACAGCAACCGGCAGTAAGGTGCCGGAGCCATATCCGGTTGGCGTGTCAAAATAAACGCCAGACAGCATGGTTTCCATTGTACTGAGGTGCAGGTGTGGCAGTGGGGCAGCTGGTCTGAGCGGGATTCGGTCTTTTACTGTTGTGCAGCATGAAACGTGTAAATGTGATTGCGAATAATAAAATACTGAATCGGGCGAACCATGAACAACGAGATCACCATCGCCAGCAGCATCGGCAACGCA
>JAQBDO010000112.1:0-6501 GCA_032124375.1 Gammaproteobacteria bacterium | reverse complement strand
ATCACGTTCAAACGGAATAAAAATACTGTCACGGGTGGTGCCCGGCATATCAAAGACCAGCACGCGCTCCTCACCCATAATACGGTTAATCAGGGTGGACTTGCCCACGTTTGGACGCCCGACAACAGCCACCCGGATACGGTCATCATCCTCAGTGGCTGCTGCTTCCTCGGGGGCTGGTGGCAATTGCGCCACTGCGATTTCCATCAGTGCGTTCACACCACGGCCGTGAACGGCAGCAATCGGGTGCGGTTCTCCCAGACCCAGCGAGAAGAAGTCTGCCATGACGGTGCCGGCATCAACACCATCGGTCTTGTTAACAACCAGCAACTGTGACTTGCCGGTACGACGCAAGGCAGCAGCGATTATTTCGTCGCCGGCGGTCAGCCCATCACGTCCATCGACCATGAAAAACACCAGATCTGCTTCTTCAACGGCCTGCCACGACTGCAGCGCCATCAAGCCTTCCAAATCATCTGTAGCGCCGGTCAGACCACCGGTATCAATCACAATAAACGGGTATTCACCGATCTTGCCATCGCCATACTTGCGGTCCCGGGTCAGTCCCGGGACATTGGCGACCAGCGCATCCCGGGAGCGCGTCAGTTGATTGAACAGGGTTGATTTGCCCACGTTTGGACGACCAACCAGTGCGATTACCGGTAACATGGGCAGCTGTGAACAGGGCCTGGAAGGACAATCAACGTAGGATGCACAGCGCCACGCGGCTATTCAACCGGCAGCGTATAGGCTGCCAGCTTGCCGGAGTTGCCATACACATAGAAGACACCGTTCTTTGCCAACGGCTTTGAGTGGATACCACTGCTGTCAACCTTCACACGTCCGGCAACACGACCGTCGTGACGTGACAACATATGCACATAACCCTCGACGTCGCCTACAAGGATATAATCTTCATAGGGTTCAGGCGCGGTTAGCTGCCTGTTACTCATGTCTTCCACCTTCCACTCGGTAGCGCCGCTGCCACGTGACAGGGCCCAGACATGACTCTGGTCATCGGTGACATAAACCTGTGAGAAGTCCACACCCAGGCCAACATGGGATGACATCTCGCGCGTCCAGCCAAGGTCACCGTTTTGCAAGTCCACCACGGCAATATGACCCTGATAGGTAGAGACATAGACCGCGCCGCCAACGATGATTGGATCACCGTCAATATCCACCATACGATCAATTTCGGAACTTCCCCTGGGAATGGTGATACTGGTTTCCCAGACATCAAAGCCCTGTTCTGCACTTAATGCAGCCAGCTTGCCATTGGCATAGCCGACCACAACCAGTCCGCTCTGTACAGCCGGCGAACTGGTACCGCGTAACGTCAACACCGGTATTGAGCGGTCATGTGTCCACACCTGGTGTCCGTCCCCTGTATCCAGCGCGGCGACATTACCATCAGCGGTTTGCACGATCACCTTGTCCAGATCAATTCTCGGAACAGACAGAACCTCGCTACTGACTTGCGACCTCCATAACAACGTCCCGTCGATGGCACTCAGCGCCAGCACTTCTGCATCACTGGTACCTGCCAGCACCAGGCCTTCACCAACACCCGGCCCGGCAGAGATTGCAGCCGCTGTTTTCACCGACCAGTTTTTCTTGCCGCTCACAAGGTCAAACGCAGCAACCTGTCCCTTACGGTCCGCAACAAAAATCTGCGACTCGTCAACGGCCGGGACAAGATTGACAACCTGTTTGTCATCACCCACCCCAACACTGGTGTCCCAGAGTTTTTTCAGCTGGATCGAGTTTTCAATTTCAACCAGTGGCGCGGGCGGATCAGCATTGTCCTCACCACCCAGAATACTCTCGGACCAGTCACCCAGCGTTGCGCAGCCGGCGAGCAACAGTGTCAGCAATACTGCGACAAATGCCTGTTTCACTCCTGCAGCGCCCCTGAATCTGCCGACGTCGCTTGCGTACTCTGGTACTTCAGTTCCAGCAAGTGCCGCCCCGGCGCCTCGGCTGCAGTTGCTGCCAGCGCTTGCTGGTAAGCCTGGTTGGCCGCAACAGTATCGCCACGTGCAATATTAACGTCGCCCCTCACCTCTGTGTACAAGGGATCAAAGGCATTGCCCTGAACCGCTTGTTTTAGCAGTGCATCTGCACCCTCCAGGTCTCCCATTGCAATCAGCACACGTGCAAGGCGCAGGCGTGCTATGTCCTGAAAAATATCAGAGTTGCTGTTATCCAGCACCCAGTGCAGCTGCGCCTGTGCGGCATTCAGGTCACCATCGATTATCTTGCTCTTGGCCAGCGCAAGTGCGGCGAGCGCTGCATAGGGAGTATCAGCATATTCAGTGGCCAGCATACTGGTCTTTTCAGTGACCGCCATGGCATCACCGCTTTGCAGCGCACTCATCACCACTGTGAACAGATTCGAGGCCGTCTGCGCCTTGCCATCCTGGTAGGAAAACCAGGCCTTGCTGCCGAACAGAACCGCCAGACCCAGCACCACACCGGTAACAATCGATCCACCATTCTCACGCCACCACTTTTTGATCAGCTGAAGGCGTTCTTCGTCCGTCATATTAGCGTCCATCAATTACTCCTGTTACCTGTATTCATAAATTATGTATTCTGGCGATTGCTGCCCCGGTCACCCCAGATTCAGCAACTCACCAAGCCGGCCCGACACGTCCTGCACGGGGATCACTTCCGCTTCGGTCTTGCTACGCAGTGGCTTCAGTAACACCGCGCCCTGCTGCACTTCATCATCACCCATCACCAGCGCATACGCGGCGCCGCTTTTGTCAGCCCGTTTGAACTGACTCTTGAAACTGCCATTGCCGCAATTGCTCAACAAACGCAACCCGGGCAGGGTGGCACGCAAGCTTTCTGCAAACACCATCCCGTCCTGTACACCACGGTCACCGTTCAGCACCAGATACACGTGCGGCAAACTTTCCGGCAAGGCAACACCGCCGGCCTCAAGCAACGCCAGCAGGCGTTCCAGCCCCAGCGCAAAGCCGAATGCCGGTGTCGGTTTGCCACCGAGGAATTCTACCAGCCCGTCATAGCGTCCACCGGCACAAATAGTACCCTGCGCCCCAAGCTGATCCGTCACCCACTCAAACACTGTTTTCGAATAGTAATCCAGTCCACGCACCAGCCGTGGATTGACCTCATAGTGAAGCCCCGCCTTGTCCAGCAAGGTGCACAATGCCGAGAAATGAGCAGCTGATTCCGCGTCCAGATAATCCGGTAATTTGGGTGCCGCTTCCAGCAGGGACTGCATCTCCGGGTTCTTGCTGTCCAGTATGCGCAGCGGATTAGTTTCCAGACGGCGGCGGCTGTCTTCATCCAGCGCGGCTTCATGCTCACGCAACCATGCGACCAGTGCGGTACGGTAATCCGCCCGCGCGGCCAATGTTCCCAGTGAATTAATCTGCAGTACCGCACCCTGCAGGCCCAGCTTTTCCCACATGCGCGCTGTCATGAAGATCATTTCAGCATCAATGTCAGGCCCGTCCATACCAAAGGCCTCAACACCGACCTGATGAAACTGCCGGTAACGGCCTTGTTGCGGGCGCTCGTGGCGAAACATCGCTCCGGCATACCAGAGACGCTGTACCTGGTTATGCAGCAAACCATGCTCCATGCAGGCACGTACACAACTCGCCGTTCCTTCGGGACGCAACGTCAGGCTGTCGCCATTGCGATCATCAAAGCTGTACATTTCCTTCTCGACAATATCGGTGACTTCACCGATAGAGCGTTTGAACAACTCGGTCTTCTCAAGCAACGGCAAACGAATTTCCTGGTAACCATAGGCGTGCACAACCGCACGCAGCGTATCTTCCAGATACTGCCAGGCAGATGTCTCCCCGGGGAGTATGTCGTTCATACCTCGAACGGCCTGTAGGGTCTTGGCCATGCTTTACACGCGTATTTTCAAAAGGGTTATGCTGTAGCAGTTAGCGACCACGGTGCCGACATCCAGCCTTCGGCACGGGGTAAAGGTCTTGTCCTGTTTGTTATTGCGTTTCCTCTGGAAGCACCAGCTGATTCGCCGGTGGTAAATCCAGGCGACCCGGTGGCTGCGCATCCACGGACTGACCTCTTGACGCGATAAAGCGTTCGGCAAACGGGTAGGCCAGCCACAGCATGATGACTGCCAGCAGCAGTAAAATGATGTTACGAACCACTCGGGCTGAAGGCAGCCGCACGAAAGACTTCTTCGTCTTCAGAGCGACCACGGTCAGTGGTGGCAGTTCACCGAGGCTATCCGTGTATTCCTTGACAAGCTCTGCTTCCGGCAGTCCTACCAGGCGCGCATATCTGCGCAAATAACCCTTCACAAATATAGCTGCCGGCAAGACTGCCTTGTCATCCTGCTCCAGCGCCTCAACCATATTGATATCAAGCTTCAGCTCGTCGGCAACGGCCTTGACCGTCAGTTGTCGCTCTTTTCTGGCGGCAGACAGCCTGGCCCCAATCGACAGCTGGCCATTGGCAGTTGCAATTGACGCACTGTCACCTTTATTGCCCGTGGTCATGCTCCCACTCCAGCAGCAAAGCCGCCTGCTCACTTTTCGGAAATGTTTCCTTCAGCATGACCGCATAACGACCCGAGGCGACACGATCTTTCAATGCAAACTCGGTGCGGACTGCCAGCCACAAACTGTCGGGGTTATGCTCGGTCACCTGCTGGAAACGTTCCAGGTAGGCCCGCGCACTCAGGAACTGCTCCTCTTCAAACTTGGCGATTGCCATCTGCAACAGCGCCGGGGCAAACTTCGGATCACGCTCCAGCGCCTGACGAAAATACTCCTCCGCCTGTTTGGCGTCCGGAATTCGTTTGGCACACAGACCGGCATTGGTCAGCGGTACCATGGCAGAGGCGTAGAAAGGATTGCTTGCCGCTTTCATAAACTCTTCATTGGCCTCTTTGTAACGTCCCTGAAAACACAGAAACTGGCCATAGTTGTTCTGGGTACCGGAGTCATCAGGTTTGAGACGCAATGCCTTTTTGTAATGTTTCTCAGCCAGTTCCTTGTCGCCCACCTTCTCGTACAAAATGGCAATCGCACCATGCGCCTTGGCATAATCGGGGTCCAGTTCCAGCGCCTGCTGCAGCTTTGACAATGACAATTCATAGCGGTCATCACGCAGATACTCGATACCCAGCTGGGTATAGGCAGTGGCTCCCGCAACCGCCTTTTCTTTTTCACGCTTGCGTTCGCCGCTGGACGCACAGCCAGCCAGCATTACTGCAATGACCACACATACAAAAAGTTTTTCTGCCTTCACTGTTTCACCGCCCTGTTTATTAACTGGCCACGTTCCCGCCGCCGGGTGCGATCCATGAATTCCCCGGCAAGTTGTCCACAGGCCGCATCAATATCATCCCCGCGTGTACGCCGTGTGATGGTCACTATCCCGGCTCTATTCATAATCTCAAAGAAACTATGAATACGATTACCGGAACTGCGTTGATAGCGGGTTGCGGGAAACGGGTTAAACGGTATCAGGTTAACCTTCGCAGGCACGCCCTCGAGCAGCCGGGCGAGCTGGCGTGCATGTGCATCCGAATCATTGATGCCCGCCAGCATGACATACTCAAAAGTAACGCGACGTCTGCCTTCACCGACGTAGTCCTTGCACGCTTGCAGCAATTCACTGATCGGGTACTTCCTGTTCAGGGGCACCAACTGGTTGCGCAGTAAATCATCCGGTGCATGCAGCGACACGGCCAGACTGACATCACAGTCTTCGCGCAACTGCCGCAGCGCCGGGACAACACCGGCAGTACTCAGCGTAATACGACGCTTGGAGAGACCAAAGCCGTAATCATCCAGCATGATGCGCATCGCACGTACCACGTTGTCATAGTTCAGCAACGGCTCGCCCATGCCCATCATGACCACGTTGGATATTCTGCGTTCGCCATCCGTCGTCTGGCCAAGTGCCATGGCGGCGACCAGCACCTGCGAGATAATTTCAGCGGTGGTGAGATTACGGTTAAAGCCCTGTTGTGCAGTGGAACAAAAAGTACAGTTGAGCATGCAGCCCACTTGCGACGAGACACACAGCGTGCCGCGCTCGGCTTCCGGAATAAACACCGCCTCGATACCATTACCGTCTGCCATTTCCAGCAACCATTTACGCGAACCGTCTGCCGAGAGATTGTCAGAGACTACCTTTGGCAAACTGATATTGGCAATCTGCTGCAAGCCGGCACGTAATTCCTTGCTGATATTGGTCATCGCATCAAAATCGATCACGCCCTGACCGTAAATCCACTTCATCACCTGTGTGGCACGAAAGGACTTCTCGCCATGTTCGGCAAAAAATCCACCAGCCCGGTGCGATCCAGGTCAAGTAGATTGGTTGTGGCGCTTGCTGTCACGGGGCTGCAGCTATGACTAGCGGGTGCGCGGGCAGAGACCGTCTTCGCCAAAGAAGAATTTAATCTCCTCGGCAGCCGTTTCAGGTGCATCTGAACCGTGCACGGCATTCTCATCAACCGTGGTGGCGAAG
>JAQBDO010000111.1:0-5426 GCA_032124375.1 Gammaproteobacteria bacterium | reverse complement strand
GAACTGTCCATGCTCGCCAAACTGACATCGCGTGAGGCCGAACAGGAACAGAAAAAACGGACGTAGCACGGGGCTTGCCTCTGCAAATACATTGATATGTGCAAGAGCGGCTTGTAGCCGCAGGCCAACTGAAAAAGGGACACAACATGACAACCGGTTCAGAGACCGGCATCCACCCGACCCGTTACTGGCACAGCCTTGATGACGGACGAGTGATGTGCGATGTATGCCCGCGCGCCTGCAAGCTGCATGAAGGCCAGCAGGGCCTGTGTTTCGTACGTGCCAACCAGGCAGGAAAAATAGTACTGACCAGTTATGGTCGCTCCAGTGGTTACTGTGTTGACCCTGTCGAGAAAAAACCACTGAACCATTTTCTCCCGGGCACACCGGTACTGTCTTTTGGAACAGCCGGCTGCAATCTGGCCTGCAAGTTTTGTCAGAACTGGGACATCAGCAAATCACGCGCGACCGATACCCTGGCAGACAGCGCAGCACCGCAAACCATTGCCGCCGCTGCTGACAAACTGAACTGCCGCAGTATCGCCTTCACCTATAACGACCCCGTTATCTTTATGGAATACGCGATTGACACAGCTATCGCCTGCCGCGAACGTGACATAAAGACAATCGCTGTTACTGCAGGATATATCTGTGACGAACCACGACGGGAATTCTTCAGCTACATGGATGCAGCGAATATAGACCTGAAGGCGTTTTCAGAAAAATTCTACTGGAAAATTACCGGCGCACATCTGCAGCCGGTACTGGAAACACTGCTGTATCTCAAACAGGAAACCAGTGTCTGGTTTGAATTAACGACATTACTGATCCCTGGCGAAAATGACTCTGAGGAAGAACTGGAAGCCATGACACAATGGGTCGTGGAAAATCTGGGGCCGGCTGTCCCCATGCATTTCAGCGCATTCCACCCTGACTGGAAAATGCTCGACAAGCCGCCCACCCCTCCGGAAACACTGACCCTGGCGCGCAACATCGCCATAAAAAACGGTGTTCGCTATGCCTATACCGGCAACGTCATTGACCAGTCAGGCAGCAGCACCTATTGCCACGCGTGCGGCGACACCCTGATCGGACGTGTCCAATACACCCTGACAGCATGGAACCTTGATGCCAGCGGATGCTGCCGCCACTGCGGCAGCCGGTGTGAAGGCGTTTTTGACAGCGAACCCGGCAACTGGGGTGCGCGCCGCCTGCCCGTCAGGCTGCAGGACATCGTCCTGCCAGCCTGACATCAGACCAGTCTGTTACAGTTGTGGCGCAGGCGGAACCGTATTTGGTGCCTGCTGCATCCAGGGCGGGGGGAACGGCGGCCGCCCCTGACCACCACGCGTATCAGGGCGCATATTAGGGCGCATATTGGGCCGCGCGTCACCCTGGGGGCCAAACAACTCAGCTTGGTGCTCCTGCATATAAACCGACCTTTCCTGCGGTGTCATGCCTTCCATAGCCAAGCGCATCGCTGTCATCTTTTTGCGGCGTTCTTCAGCCCGCAGGCGCTGTTCCTCGTGACGGCTTGCAATGTCAACCTGCTCTTCCCGCAAGCCCTCCATGATTTCATCCTGATTCTCTACCAGATAATTATGCCTTTCTTCAGCGCGGTTACGCATCTCCTCCTGGCGCTTGATCACTGAAAGCAGGCGTTCCTCACGCTCCTTCAGGAAGGCATCCAGCTGTGCCTCCTGCTGCTTCTGCCTTGCCTCCTGCTGCTTCTGCCTTGCCTCACGCCACTTGGCTGCCAGCGCCTCTTGCTCCAGTCGCTGTGCATCGAGATACTTCTGCATGGCCATCTGGTTGCCGGATACAGGGCGCTGTCGCTGCATCGGACGTTGTACTCGCATGCTGTCCATCTCTGCCTGACGTTCTTCCCGTACCGCCTCCATTTCCGCCTGATGCTCATCCCGTGTTTCCTGCATCTCTGCCTGGCGTTCGTCGCGCAATTCATCCATTTCCGCCTGATGCTCCTGTCGCAACAATTCGGCTTTTTTGACCTGCTGGTCAAACTGCTCGCGATAGGCACGAACACGCTCTTCCATCGAGCTTGGTGACTCGGCGGCAGGTGCAGTCTCGGCCGGGCTTTCCTCGGCCTGCACAACCGGCAGCAGCAACATGGTAGTAAGGATGCTGAATAAGACTGGTTTTAATGACATAGCTGTTCTCCTTTTGAAATTGTTCTGATGTTATCCTCAAACACGCCCAGTATAGCCTATCCGTGAGAGCATACGGCTATGACGCCCTCCCGGTTTACCCCGTCAGCCTGATCACCGCTTCATGAGGATCACGCCCGTTATTGCAATTGCGCCGCATACACGACTTCGCGGCTAACCCTCTGCGGTTACCAGCCGCATCAGTGACTGGTTCCTGCAGAGCGATTAATCTTGTTAGAAACATTATATTTTCCGGAAGGCTTGCGCATGGGGATACGCTTGACCTCCTGCAGTGATGCTGCATCATATACCACCAGCTCACCGTCCATCTCCCATACACTGACCAGTGCATAGCGCCCGTCGCGTGTGAATTCAACATGCGCGGATGTCTTGCCCGGCGCGGGTCGCAGCGTCTTAACCAGTTCCAGAGTCTTTTTATCAAACACATGCATGGCATCTTTATCCGGGCCAAAGAAGACATCGGTCCAGGCATAGGGGGTGTTCTCATGGCTGCGCATAAAAAACCCCGGCCCCAGCGTCTTGATTTCCCGGATGACTTCCCAGCTTTCCATATCGATAACCGTAACCTTGCTTTCCTTGAGATCCGGCGTCGCCATTACCGCTCGCCCCTGATACTCCCAGGTAATACCCGAACCAAGATGCGGCATTCCCTCCAGCGGCAGGTCTGCTACCCGCTTGCCACTCTCAAGATCAACCACCTGGCCTTTTTTCTGTACCCGGTCTGCACCGATCAGCAAACGGTATTGCTGATCAAAGAAGAAGTCATCCAGCACCTGCTCCAGGCGGATCTTGCGCAGCGGATAATCCGGCTTGTCATACTGTATCTCCCACACTTCCGGTACATCTTTCAGGGCAGCCACAAAACTGCCGCGTGGTTCGGCCTGGTACACCGCACTGACGCGGGAAGGCTTGCCCTCACTGTCGGCAACCGCAATGACTTTTATCAATTCAAGATCGGATGCGCGCAGTAACACCAGCGTGTTCGGTAAATAGTTACCCACCAGCAAGGTTTCGCCATCACCGGACACCGCCACATTGCGCGTGTTAATTCCGGCACGTATTTCAGCAACGATTTTCAGGTTATAGAGATCAAACTTACTGATCCAGCCGTCGCGTGACGCCAGGTAGGCATAACGTCCGTCCGGTGAATACTTGATCCCGCCATGCAGCGCGAAACGTGTGGCAAAGCGGTGAATCGGCTCCAGCCGATCACCGTCCAGCACGGTGATATGGTGGTCGCCGGCCTCAACCACCATAAACAGGTTTAGCGGATCGGCGCTAAACACCGGCTCATTCGGCAAGCTGCCCGGTGCATGCAATACATGACGCGAGGCGTTGATGGACGCACTGTCCCAGACAGGCTCCACGGCTGGTCTGGAATAAACATACTCGACCAACTGTTGAATAGCTGCATCATCGAGTTGTGCGCCAAAGGGTGGCATCTGGGTGGCCGGTCGACCATTCCGGATAACATCAGCCGCCTCCTCTTTTTTCAGGCGGCCAAGATTTTCGGGCAGCAGTGCCGGCCCGGCGCCACCAAGACGGTGCGCGCCATGGCAGCTTGCACAATGTTCCATATATGACGAGCTGGAGACAATATTCATGTCGCTGACGGCGGCCAGCAGGGGACCGTCGGCCTGCCGGGTCCAGTGCGTGGTGTCGACCAACTGGCCGCGTGTGTAGCGCGAAACTGCCAGCTGTTTGCCGGCAGCGCTATAGACAATCGCAAAGTATTGGTAATGCTTGAAGACTTCTTCTATGTTTTTCTCTTGCGGGGGATGCCAGGGCGCTTGATCCGGATTGAATGTGTCGTAGTAGTATGGCGTGTCACGCCAGGACTGCAGTTCTGCTGAAAACAACGTGTCACAGGCCAGCAGCATGCCCAGACAGGCAACCAGCAGCCTTGCTACCACGGCATAAAACTGTTCATACGGCCCATTGGCTTCATACTGTGGTTCATTTGACCCATCTCCATACGAATAGCATCACCGGTCACATTCATGGTGCGCATGTGGTTGTTCATGCCTTCCATCGAAATATTCATGCCATTCATATTGACCAGCATGGGCTCAAGGTATTCCAGCGACACCATTCTTTCTGCCATATCTTCAACCGACTCTGACATATGGTAGACACGCCGCGTCATGGTGCGCACATTTTCCGAGAGGTAAATAACGCTTTCTGATATATGGCTGAGGTGCTTGCCCATTTCCGGGTCCATACCGCGCGCCAGGCTATTAATATCCTTGCTCAGGGTATAGATAAGAAAGAAGCCATAGGCTGCCAGTACCACGAAGGCCAGCATGGCCGGGTAAATAATCAGTTCCCAGCGACGTGCGCTCGCTTCAAATACGCGCACAAATCTGTCCATTGCATCGCCTTCAGGAAACATTTCCCGTACGGGATCATCGCCAGACTTATCCGGGGACTGCTTGTCTATGTTTGTTATCTTATCGGTCATATTTTAATTAGCCGCCGGAAGTCATTATTAGAGGGCACTCGTCACGCGGCGCGGCATGCCACTGACAGCGTTCTTATTAATAGGCTTTATTTCCTCATCCGTCAAATAACAGGCCGGGTCCTCTGCCCACGGGTCACCGGTCAACTGCATTGCCCGCACCCGTGTATTTCCACCGCAGATATCAAAGTAGCGGCACTCGCCACAACGTCCTTTAATCAGTCGTGGCGCGGCTTTCAGGCCTTTCATGATCGGATCAGAGGTATCCATCCAGATATCTGAAAAGGGCCGCTGGCGTACATTCCCAAGGTCATAATGCCACCAGAAGGTATCCGGATGGACATTACCCAGGTTATCAATATTGGCAATATTGACGCCGGAACTATTGCCACCCCATTGCCGTAACCTGGCCGCCATGTGCCCTGCTTTTTCGGGGTGATGCTGCATCACCCATCGCAACAGATAGACGCCGTCGGCATCGTTGTTGCCAGTAACAAATTCCAGGTCATCACCGCGACGCGCATGAAACAGGGCGGTTTCGAACAACAGGTCCATGGCATACCGGGTGACGTTCAGATGTACATCACTGTCACGGTTGCGGTTACCACGACCAGCATAGTTCAAATGGGAAAGATAAAATTTGTTAACGCCCTCGTCCCTCATCAGCTGCAGCATATCGGGCAACTCAGTGGCGTTATCCTCGGTCATGGTAAAACGCAGACCGACCTTGATATCCCGGTCACGACACAAACGGATGCCCGCCATTGATGCATCGAAGGCAC
>JAQBDO010000110.1:0-3116 GCA_032124375.1 Gammaproteobacteria bacterium | reverse complement strand
CGCGCCAGCAGGGAATAGGTAGTCAGCACCAGATCATAATCCGCAAGAACATCGAAGTGCTGGCGGCGCTGCGGGCCGTGCTGGGTCAACACCCGCAGCCCCGGGGCAAACCGGGCCGCCTCACGCTGCCAGTTGACCATCAGGCTGGTCGGGGCCACGACCAGGCTCGGCCGGTCCATACGTCCCTGGGCCTTCTCCAGCAACAGGTGCGCCAGCGCCTGCACCGTTTTGCCCAGCCCCATGTCATCGGCCAGCACCCCGCCCAGCCCGTGTTCACGCAGAAACTGCAGCCAGGACAGGCCCTGCCGCTGATAGTCCCGCAACTCGGCATGCAGATCCCCGGGCGGAACTACTTCAGGGATACTCTCGATGCCCCGCAGACGCTCAGCCAGCGCACGCTGGTCGCTGGTGCCCGTCCAGTGCATGGACGCCTCCCCTCCATCCAGCTCGCCGAGACGGGCAAGTTGAATACGGCTGAGGCGTATTTGACCCTGCGCATCGAGTACATCTGCCTGATAAAGTTCGAACAGGGTATCCAGGATGTTGCGGATACGACTCACCGGCACCGGCAACATCCGTCCATCTTCCAGCGGCACCAGCAGCTGCTGACCCGGGTCCAGCTGCCGCAACCGGTCCGGCTGGAATACCTTCGGGAACTGCTGTAACAACGCCACCAGCGGTGGCAGCAGGTTGATCATCTCACCGGCTACCTGTACACCCAAACTGGCGTGGAACCAGGTATCCCCGTCCCGGGCCCTGACCTTGCCGTACCATTGTTCCACTTCGGCCAGGCGGTAGTGAAAACTGTCGTCGAACTCGATGCGCCAACCCTGCTTGCGTAAACGGGGCAAGGTATCGGCCTGAAAGTCGAACCAGGCCTCGGGATTGCCGTCATTAACAAAACTGTCGCTGATCTCCTCATCGTCACACAGGCCATCCCATTCCAGCCCGGCATCCATGAGTTGATCCATACACTGTTCCTGGAAATCCGGGTCACGCTGAATCTTCAACACCCGATCACCGACCAGCACCTGAGAGGACTGCTCACCACCGAGGCGTATACCGGCATAGTCAAAATTCAACAGGACCAGATCCGTCTCCACCGCCCCGCCCCATGGATCTTCGAGCGCCTGCGAGCAGAATCGCAGACAGGGAACCGGCTGCAGCGGTGGACACTCTTCGACCACGAGCTCATGCAACAAGGGTAACTCCACGCCCGGATAGCGCTTGGTCAGTGCCACGTGGAACTGCTTCCCGTAACCTGGTGCAATACGAGCCTGTTGAAACAGTTCATCGAGCAGCTTGCCCGGCAGGTCTGTTTCCAGTTTGCCACACTCCCCGGATGCGGGATCGATATACCAGGGCGACCCCAGCAGAAAAACAAAGGGCGCTGCCGGATCCGGCCGAAATTCAGGATATTGATTGCCGCTAGCATCGATACCCCAGACCAGGGTGCAGCGGCGGTCCCGGCCGCGGCGCAGCGTGGACTCTGCATCCCCCAACAGGCAGCGCCCGGTCTCCAGCATAGTGGCGAGCAGATCATCACCGGCAGACCCGCGCAGACGACGCGTGTGCATAAACGAATCAGCCGCCAAAGTATCCAGTTCGGCCAGTAATTTGCGGTCGAGGCGCAGCAAAAAACGCGGTGGCACACCCCGTGCCAGCCAACCGGGTTGATAGGGCCTGCGGCCACCGAAGCCACCGGATTTCAACAACCGGGCACTCGCCACCTCCACCGCGATGCCGCAACCGTCTTCCGGATCGGGAAACAGCAAATACAACAGGCGCTGCTGCACATCGGCGGGGTAAACATCGTCCGTGGCCACGACCTTAACCATCCCGGACAGCGATTGAACCGGCCCATCACCCGCCAAACCCTGCTCATTTTCCAACGCGCGCAACAGCACGGCGGCCACATGTTCGCAATTGCCGCGCCGGGAACAACTGCATTCACCGCGAATGGCCACGGGCCCCTCAACAGGATCTTCCACCCGAACATAGGCACGGTAGGCACGCTTTCCGGATTGATTGACCAGTGAGGTGATGACCTCACCATTGCGGCTTACGTCCGGGGCCATGACCTCCCCACTGTCCAGCAGACGTCTGGCCTCATTCAGGAGACTGGCGCTAAACACAGCGCGTAGATCTTCGAAGGAATACAGCATCCGGAAAATATATCATGCTCGTGGCGCATAGGGATGCCGACAAGTTGAATGGCTAACTTGTCACTTCCTTGTACCTGCGGGTCGGGGGCAAGCGTAGCAGATGTTCACTCCGCCAGACGCGGACAATCCGGATCTGTGCCAGGTCTCTACGGTAGACAATTCGAAATGGCGGGTGGATAAGTTCCCAGAAAAACGGCTGATCAAACTCAGGTACAACGCGACCCTTATCCAAGTGATCCACGAGAAGCTCTACCTGATGAAACACCTCCGCGACCAGCCTGTCACCAACCTCGCGCACACCCTGTGCGGCGTACCATGCCAGCATCTCGTCCAGGTCGCGCAGCCCCCCGTTCTTAATGGGTAAGCAGCACCGGCCGGTGCACCTCCGCTACGCGCTTCACAACCCTTCCCAAGTTAGTCTTCAGGTCGTTTAGTGACAGTACATCTTGCGTGAACTGGATGCTCATGAATTAGTGACTGTATTTTTCAATCACTTACCGGGACGCTCGTTGCATCATTTGCAATGCAGGACTGTGCTGGACTCATTCACGCAAAACTCATGCAGGCTATATTAATGCCAGTATCGTAGAAAACTCCCATATATTCCATATCGGAATAAGCAATATATGGCTTGTGCTCAATAATGCCATATGAGATATTCCATTTTCCGATATGGAATATTCTGTGTGTTGAAAAATATGAAACAACGATCAGATCAGCAAGTCATGCGCCCACTTGATGTCGCAGTGCTGCTTAAGATCATCACATATGGTGGCTGCGATTGGAAACAGCAGCAGATTTCACTGGCTCTGCATCTTAGCCAATCCGAGATAAGCAAATCTATTGCGCGCTCCAAATATGCCGGCCTTTTGGATGAGGCAAGTAACCATGTGCGCAGACTCGCCCTTATGGATTTCCTCGAGAAGGGCATCGCTTATGTCTTTCCCCAAC
>JAQBDO010000109.1:0-7744 GCA_032124375.1 Gammaproteobacteria bacterium | reverse complement strand
GATCGCCAGTTGGTGAATTCGTTTCATGGTGAGATTCCTGCAGGGGACCGAGTCAATGGCGTCTTAGCTTAGCAAAAAAGCGATTCCCCAGGGGAGATGGTGACGGCTTTGGCGATTTTTTCGGTGACGCCGATTTCGACTTCAGCATGCACTTTGGCGGTGGCGGCTATGGACGTGGTTATGGTCGTGGCTATGGCGATTACTATGGCCGTGATTATGGTTATGGTGGCTACTACGGCCCTTACGGCTATGGCTACGCGCCTTATGGCTATGCACCAGCCGCACCTGTTGCACCGGCAGCACCTGCCACTACTGCACAGTAAGTAACCCTTACTACCAATGATGCCAACCGGGGGGGCTCTCGCGAGTCTCCCCCTTTTCTGTTTTTATGGCCGAATTATTGGTGTGCGACCAAGGGGATTGCGTGGGGGCCGTTCGCGGCGCATTCCGAGAGCCGACTCAACCGAGTTCATCGGGTGCGTGTCACGGCGAGCACCATCCACTCAGTTTTTATTCAGTCCTTCATCGCCGCGTAAAAAGGGGCGACCTGGCTTGTCGCAGGACGAATAGAATGTAGAAGAGTAAACAAGGAAAACACAGCGCACCTTCCACCTGCTGTTATCAGTAGAAGAACATGTAACCTGCAGCGACTACTGCGACGACGACAAGCAAATATGTGAGCATATTGCCCTCATCCTGCTGCATCACAAAGGCAGAGATGAACTCCCTGGCCTCTTGCACCAGTTCCTCAATCGCGGTCTGATGTTTAACCATACGTTCCTTGACGTTGGAACGCTTCAGCTCCGCTTCCCTCGCGACGTCCTCAAAAGTCGTGTGATAGTGTCTTACGTTTGCGTACTTGCTGCCGGACCTGCCCTCGTCATTTCCGGCTGCCATCAATTCATCTTCCAATTGCTGAATCCGGTCTCTTTCCCACGCGTCGATGTTTGCTAAGTTCCTTTCATAGACTGTGTGACACAATCTGAATATAGCGTCACCACGTCCCTGTTCCGCCCAGGAAACCAGCTCTTCAGGAACAATTAACTCACCCGTAGTACCACAAGGGCCTGTTGTCTCCGTATACAGGTGCTGCGGGAGTTCCAATTCTGATATCTTCATGTAGTGCCCCGGATGGTTGATTATCACAATATGTTGTGGACCAACTTCATTTTCGGGTGATTTTACATAAATCTGCGAAAGATACCAATATCTGCATGCAGGCCGGAGGTATTCCTGCATAGATGGGGCCATATCGAAAGGGGTCTGCTCGTTTCGCTCCCTGGAGCAGCACGGGAAAGGGACTCATAATCCCATGGTACCAGGTTCGAATCCTGGCGAGCCCACCATTACAAACAGCACCTTACGCTTCCTCTTATTGTAATGAGTGCCGGCTTCGGTACACTTTCGGCACACCCCCACACTGGAACGGGTATCAATGAGCAAAGGCCTCTCTGAGCTTGATGGCAAAGTTTCTGTGATTACAGGAGCAGCCAGCGGGATCGGGCGCGCGTTGGCTATAGGGCTCTGGCATAAAGGGTGTCATCTGGCCCTGATTGACCTCAATGAGGATGGGCTTCATCAGTTAGCTGGAGAACTGACCCGAAACGTCAAAGGCCGCAGGGTAAGCTTGCACATCGCTGATGTAGGCAACAAGGTCCGTATGAAGGATGTCTCCGCCGAGGTCGTTGAGGCTCATCAGACTGTCCATCTACTGATTAACAATGCGGGTATCGGGTATGAGGCTGCCTTCCCACAAACCAGTCTTGAAACCTGGGAGCACGTGGTGGCGGTGAACCTCTGGGGCACGATTTACGGTTGCCACTTTTTCATGCCTTACCTGGCAAAAGCAGAACAGGCTCACATAGTAAATCTGTCCAGTCTGTTTGGCATCGTGGCCATGGCTGGCCAGACTGCCTATAGCACCACCAAGTTTGCTGTTCGCGGATTCTCGGAGTCTCTCTGGGAAGAGCTTAGAGGGACCTCTATTGGCCTGACTGTCGTCCACCCGGGCAGCGTCGCAACCAACATCATGAAAACTTCTGCGGGAGACGATCCTTTGCTGATGCAGCGGCTCGCCGACTGGTTTGAGAAAAATGCCATCCCGCCGGAATCAGCCGCGGCGCAAATAATCGCGGCTATCGAGAAAGGGAAACCCAGACTTCTCATCACACCGGAAGTGGTATTTGCCGACTGCGTAAAACGTCTTATGCCCGTAATGGGCAACAAGATAATCGGTGACCTGGTTATTCGATCCCTGGGTCTCGAAGACATGCGCGAGAAACGCCGCCGGCAATGGCAAGAAACAATGGTCGATGGCGATCCAAAGGATTAGGCCGACCGGTATCGTTCTCTGCCGACATGCCAGGTTAACCAGCAAAATCGCATGAGCGACTTTCAGACAAAGGCATCGGAATCATCTCTCGATGCTGAAGTGATCATAGTCGGTACGGGGATTAGCGGCATTGGCGCAGGAATGCAGTTGATGCGTCGGGGACGTCCTTCCTTCATTCTGCTGGAAGCAGAACAGCAGTTGGGCGGTACCTGGCGCGACAATACGTATCCTGGAGTTGCAGTGGATATTCCATTCAGCTCTTACTGCTATTCCAATGAGACGAACTATCCCTGGTCGCAGATTTTTCCGACAGGATCTGAAATCCAGGGCTATGTGAGACACTGCGCGGAGAAATACGGCATCACGCCTCACATTCGATATAACTCGAGAGTATTGCGCACCCAATTCGAGCCAGACAGCGATAGCTGGTTGACTCAGCTTTCCAGCGGTATAGTTCTGAAATCACGTTACGTGATTTCCGCTACCGGTCTACTCAGCCAACCAAAACTGCCTGCCATCCCCGGTCTGGATACCTTTGCTGGCAAGACTATGCATAGTGCCCGCTGGGACCACAGCTATGACCTCAGTCAGAAACGCGTCGCTGTGATCGGCACTGGAGCTACGGCGGTGCAAATCGTTCCGGAAATCGCCAACACAGTGGACAATCTGTATGTGTTTCAGCGCACACCGATTTGGGTAGGTCCAAGGCTGGATCGCCAGCTTAACCGGCCCTTGAAGTTCTGCCTGCATCACATTGCCCCCCTGCGTTATCTGCTTCGAGCATTGTCAGAGGGCGGCATTGAAGCGTTGACCTTTGCAATAGTGAATTATCGGTGTTTCCCCTTTATTGTCAGAGGTATTCAGGGGCGCATTCGTTCGTTCATGCGCAGAGAACTCCAAAGCCCGGCCCTTGAAGCCAAGCTGATTCCTGACTACGAGCTTGGCTGCAAGCGACCGACGACATCAAACACTTACTTGAGAGCATTTGGCCGCGAGAACGTTGCACTGATAACCGACGGCATTGATCGCATCTGCCCGGAGGGTGTGATCACCCAGGACGGCACACTCTATGAAATTGACACCCTGATTCTTGCAACGGGATTCTTGACTACGGAACAGGGCAACGCTCCGAGCTTTGAAGTCGTCGGGTGTCAAGGGGTCGAGCTTGGCCAATTCTGGCAAGAAAACCGTTTGCAGGCCTATGCCGGCGTTGCAGTCCCCGGATTTCCTAACTTTTTCCTGACTGCCGGCCCTTATTCAGGAGGCTTTAACTGGTTCACCATGCTCAAGACCCACCTAAAGCAAATAATGCGTTGTGTGGATCGCGCACGTGCAAAAGGTGTCACTCGAGTTGAAGTCAAACGCGAAGCGCACGAGCGCTATATGCGCCACATGTGGAAACAGGCAGATGGCACAATCTTCAAGAGTGCCTCCTGCCAATCGGCCAACAGCTACTATCTGGATCGACGTGGTGATGCTGCCCTGCCGCTGCCCAATACGCCCTGGCGGCGAGCCTGCTGGAATTTGGTTGCCTCTACGCGAGGCTATACGTTTGGCAAGCATTCCAAACCGGAGCGCCCTGGAACCTGACAATGCTCGTCCGGATTCCGTTTTCTTCAATCATATTGCCGAACACCTGGCTTACTCAGTGCTTTCCCTGCCGTTTCCGAAATTGCATGTGAATGGGGCCATCGGGACGCAACAGCATCATGGGAAGGCTATTAACCGGTTTATCATCCGTCAATGTAAAGTCGTATTTGCCTACAATGGTGATGACGATCAGCAGGATTTGCACGATAGCCATGTTTTGGCCAATGCATAACCTGGGCCCCCCGCCGAATGGCAGGTAGCCGAAGCGATGACGCTTGTCGCACCTCTCGGGAGAGAATCGGTCCGGATCGAAAACCTCCGGGTTCGACCAGGTTGCAGGATTGCGATGCGTGCCGTAAATGTAGGGTACAACCAGCGTGCCCGACGGAATCCGGATTCCACAGATCTCGTCATCCTCCAGTGCGATCCGATCAATCATCCAGAACGGCGGGTAGAGCCGCAGGGCTTCGTCAACAACCCTGAGTGTCAGATGGAGTTCATGCAGGTTCCCAAAACCAATGGGATCATTGCCGATCACGCTGGCAATTTCCTCCCGGACCAGGGATATGTACTGCGGGTGCCGCCCGAGCAGGTAGAAGATCCATGTCAAGGCAATGGATGAGGTTTCGTTGCCGGCAACCATGAGTTGCAGACTTTCGATCATGACCTGCTCTTCTGTCATTGTCTTGCCGGTGTCATGGCAAGGCGTATGCATCATGAGTCGTAGAAAATCCGTCCCTCCCATGCCCTCCTTGCGCCTCGCCTCTATGTGGCGCAGGACAACCTTTTCGGCTTCGATTCTCATGCGCTGGTATTGCCCGGACAAACCGCTAATCCTGTACCAGGGAATCATGTAGGGATGGACTATCTGTCGAACAATAAAGCCCTGAATCTCTGAAATAGTATCGGCAATCAACTCAAGCTCGTCATCGCTCATGCTGCGCCCGAAGAGCGATTTGCCAACCAGTCGCAGTGTGAAACGCACCATGTGCTGGTGAATGTCTACCGGGCCTTGTTGTGCCGCACGGTCAAAGCCTTCCATTAACCCCTGAAGCACATCCTGCTGGACGGGGAGCTGGTCTGTGAGTCGACTGGGCAGGAATCCGCGAGCAAGCAGACGCCGACGGCGCAGCCAATCATCGCCATGGCTGTTGACCAGTCCACTTCCCTGGAACTCCACCATGCGCTCAACCTGGATATCTGATTTATGGTAATTGTCCCGGTTTCCCCGTAGTACGTGCTGTATAAACTCTGGATTGCACGAAACGATGGTGGGCCTTGTCCCTCCAAAATGGAAAGTGAAGGTATCCCCCAGACTTGCCCGGTACTTTTCAAATACCTCAACCGGATTCCGGACCATCGCTCTGGCATCCAGCAAGGCGCGCCATTGGGGCACATGCGACGCGTTGGTGATCTTCCTATTGAACATTCTTGTACCCGTTAAGTAATGAGAGCAATCGCAACGTTAACCTGTAAGATCTGTCGAAATGAAACCAACACCCGACTTACAGGGCCTGTCGGCTGGCCATTATGATTGCCAAAAGCTGGCGTCAGAATTTCGCAATTTTTCCCTGGAAGATAAAAAGACAGGTTAACCACACCTTATAGTATAGACTTTCATGATTCGGCATTTGCACTATATATTGTGAGCACTCCAGTAATCCATGCCTAATCAGCCGCCCCCTCCGATCATTCCGAAGCTGTCAGATAACAATCTGTTCGAGATCATAGACCACTGGGTCGCAGCCCAGCCAGACGCCCTGCTTTACAGTTTCCTGGATAGTCGCGGAGACGTTCTGGAGCAGTTAACTTACCAGCAATTTTCCGATGCAGTAGACAGGCTGGCGGGATATTTTCAACAGTCGGTCAAGGCCAATTGCGGGGCGAGGATTCTGCTGTGCTACCAGCCTGGACTGGAGCTTGTCTGCGCGCTATTTGCCTGCAATAAAGCGGGTTTTGTGGGTGTGCCAACGTTACCCCTTACCGTACATCAACTGCAGGGCTGGCTATACGGTATCAATCACATACTGGATGACAGCCAGGCCGCCGGCATCGCCATGTGCAGCGCGACATGGCAAATACTTGATGCAAGTCAACCTGGCGCTGCAGATGGCACTGCGGTTCGCGATCGGCTAACAGCCCTCAATCCGTTAATCACTACCAGGACGGTGAATTCGGAATTCAGTCGATATGCATTTCAGCCATGTGAAACTTTTTTCCTACAGTACACCTCTGGCTCCACCACCAAGCCCAGGGGCGTAATGGTCAGCCACAGCAATCTGATCGCCAACGCTGAAGCTGTCGTTGACCACAGGTTGCCGATAACGGTCAGCTGGTTGCCGCAACAACATGACATGGGGTTGATAGGCTATTACATTAACGTTGTGCTCAGTGGTGGCAGTACCTATGGATTTTCGCCGAGTTCATTTATCAAGCGCCCGGCGTTATGGATTGAAACAATAACCAGATATGCTGCGACAGCTAGTTCAATCCCTAACTTTGCACTGGAACTGTGTCTGGATGACAGGCGCGTTCCACAAAGCTCACTGAAACAGTTTGATTTAAGTTACCTGCGCTTTCTGATGGTGGCGGCTGAACCCGTCAATCCGACTAATTTTTCTGCATTCCTGAAGAAGTTTGCTGTTTGTGGCTTGAGGCCAGAGAGCATGTTCGTGGCATACGGACTGGCTGAATTCACCCTTGCGGTTAGCAACTATGGCCGCCGGTCGCTTTCTCTGGACCGTAATGCGCTGGCGCTCGGTGTAATTGAATCAGCAGAAAATAGCGCCAGTCATTCGATAGTTCGATTTATGAGCTGCGGACGGTTGGTGGGTGATACCCACATGGAAATCGTCGACCCGGAAAGTCATTACCCGGCTGGCGCCGGCAAATCCGGGGAAGTTTGGCTCAGTGGCAGGAGTAAAGCCCAGGGCTATTGGAATAATCCCGTTCAAACCAGGACCGTGTTTGAGGCCCGACTGGAATCAGATCAATGCCGATCTGCAAGCTATTTGCGGACCGGTGATATCGGGTTCCTGGATAACGGGGAATTATTTATATGCGGCCGGATAAAAGACATGCTGATTATCAACGGCCGAAATATCTATCCACAGGATATTGAAAATGAAGTCCAGAAGGCGACGCCAAAAATCCGCAGTAACAGTGTAGTGGCCTTCGTCGCCGAAGGCAGCAATGCCATTACCGTTCTGGCGGAATTAGTAAACGTAAAAGACATTCCAGACAGTCTTATTGTAGTTGGTGCCGTACGCGACAGGATGCAGATACCCATCACCAACCTGGTCTTTTTGCCTCCCCGCTCTATTGCCAGAACCAGTTCCGGAAAAATAAGACGGGACAGAACCCGGCAAATGTTTGAACAGAGGCTTCTCAACGTTATCGCGCATAATCGCGAAATCAGCGTGGACATTCCGGAAAGCGCAGCTGATGTCGACCTGGGTGAGCTCGAATCATTGAAACAACGGTATCGGCTGACAGGCGAAGAGGAATTTACATTATTCGATGCCGGAATCGACTCGCTGGATCTGATCATTCTGCTCCATTGGCTCAGGGATAAGTTTCGCAGTCTACACGCCAGGAATCTGTCGGCTCGTATCAATGTCCGGCTGTTTGGAATATTGACGGTGAAGCATATTTTTACGGCAGGTCGCATGCTCAATGAATCTCCAGAGCTGGCAGCCGGCTGGCTGACGGACGTGATCAACCAGGCAGTGAACACTCGAATTGAACATGAGCAGCGAAAAATGCAAGTGGACCGTGTCTACCGGAGACCGGAAGGCACCACCGGCAAGACGCAAGCTGTGA
>JAQBDO010000108.1:0-2749 GCA_032124375.1 Gammaproteobacteria bacterium | reverse complement strand
CCCTCAGCGGCTGTCAGACGATCCAGTAACCAGCGTTGTTTTTCGTTCGCCAGATGCGGGTGCGACTGCACGCTTTCCAGGTGTTGTTGTACCCAGCGCTTCTCCTTTGTCGAGGAAATGTGCATGTATTCGGCACCCACTGTTTCACAATAAGTCCGGTTCAGCGAATAAAGAATTTCTTCGAGGGTTGCTTCGTCAGGACCAACCAGTGAACCTGTTTGAAACACGGTATCAAAATCCGCTTCCGACAGCTCGTGGTAGTTGAGATCCATCTCTGCTGCCAGTTCCGGCTCGGTACGGCACAGCGGATCAGTACGTGCATATTGATGACCGCGAAAACGATAGGCGTTGATTAACTGCAAAACACGAACCTGCTTGCGTTCGTGCTCGAGACGGACGCTGGTCAAACGTGCAATACGGTGGCCACGCAAGCGGCCGGTTAGTTGCGAAAACTCACGGCGCAATTCCGAGTGCAGGATATCGCCACGCTGCTGGCCGTTAACCTGCGGCAAACCATTAAAGTATTCACGCCAGTTGTCAGGCACGCTGTCCGGATCGCGTAACCAGGATTCGTACAGGGATTCAAGGTAAGCACCGTTGCCCCCGTCCAGCAGCGAGCTTTGTTGCAGCGTCTTCATCCATTGCTTACTCATGACTGAGTGACTCCTGCCTGGCTGGTACTCATACGTTCACGGGAAAGTCTTTTCTCTGCTACCTGATAATTAAAGCCTATCGTTGGCTCCACATGTTTCTTTAGACAGGTCATAGACATAAGCGTTTCACCGCTAATGGCATGCCTGCTGGTGCCCGGTATCACGGGTAGCCTGTGTGAGATTGTAAACCAGCAACTACCAACACGCAGGTAGCTGACGTGGCTGCATAATTTGTCAAAACGGTCGATACAGGTGCAGCGTATATTCATCCGGCGGGAATAACCACACGACATGTTCAGACCGCAATCAGGATTCAGTTTAATCGAACTCGTGGTGAGCCTCAGCATTATGGCTGTGCTGATGACACTGGCAATGACCTCTTACAGCAGCTATTCACAGCGCGCGGGCGTCTCGACAGGTCTCGCACTGACCAGCCCGATCAAATTGGCCGTGCAAGAATACTTCATGAAAAACAACGGATTCCCTTTAACTAACGAAGTAGCAGGATTGTTCGCAGCCGATCAATATACAGCTACCCATGTGCGCTCAATCAGCATTAACAAGACCCCGTCACCCGGCACCATAACAATCGCATACAAGGGAGCAGGCGCAATTTCAGAAGGCGACAGCTTGCTGCTGATGCCGTCAGGTGACGCCAGCGGCATCCGCTGGAAGTGCACCAGCTTTACACTGCTTGGCAGCCTGCTACCGGCCAGTTGTCGCTGAACGATCACTTGCGAATGCATACTTTATGTTGTGACTACAGGCTCGGAAGTGCAGACAATTCGCCGTTAGCATTAGCTGTCACCCGGCGCATGGCGGAAATTGCTACAGGAACAGGACCTGTACCGTGGAACAATAAAAATTCAACTCAAATACATGGCGTTGTGCACATGAACAAGGACTGTCAAGCATGATGAAACTACCGCTCTCCCTGCGCCTGACCACCGGATTCGTGGTCATGATGATCGGCACCTTGCTGGTGTGTGAATCACTCAACTACCATTTTGAGTATCTGGCGGCGCTTATTACGATCATAGCGGTACTGGGCGCCACAATTTCCCTGTTTATTATCTCAAGAAGCCATAAACATATTGATCTTGCAGCAGTGGCGCCGGTACTGCTGGAATCAACCCTGGACGCATTAACTGAAGGCGTCGTACTGCTCGACAACAAGGAACGCATCATTATTGCGAACGCCACGTTCGCAGACATCATTGGCACACAGCCGGCATCACTGAAAAACATAGCCATCTCGCGGTTCGGCTGGAAATTTACCACCAGTTATGAAAACGAAATGCCCTGGTCACTAGCCATCCGCGAAGGGCGCCCGCAAACGAACAAGCAAATGTGCATGTCGGGCAGTGATGGCAAGCGCCGAATATTTGTCGTAGACAGCGCACCCGTCAGGGATTTAAAAGGAAATAGCAGCGGCGTCATGATTACATTTGATGATGTCACACGAATGGAAGAAAAGAACGACCAGCTGGAAAACATGCTCGACAGGTTGAAGAGATCCCGTGACGAAATCAGACGCCAGAATCTGGTCCTGCAGAAACTGGCAACGCGCGATTCATTGACCAACTGCCTCAACCGCCGCTCCTTCCATGAAAAATACGCGACCGTTTTCAGGGCTGCACAGCGCGATAATCATGCGCTCTCCTGCATCATGTCTGATATCGACATGTTCAAGACTATCAACGATCTTCACGGACACACCACAGGTGACGAAGTCATCAAGAAAGTCGCAGACATCCTCGGTCTGTCGGTAAGCTCAACAGACAGTGTCTGCCGTTATGGCGGCGAAGAATTCTGCATCATTTTGCCGGGGGTGGACCTGCTGCAAGCAGCAGCCATCGCAGAACTTGCCCGCCAGCGCATCGAACAGCTGGACATCGTCGATGAAGCGGACAATTCAGCCATTGCTATCACCACCAGCTTTGGCATTTCTTCCATTGAACAGCACCCGGCAAGCCTGTCCGAACTGATCGATCGCTCTGACAAAGCCCTTTACCAGTCAAAACACAGCGGTCGCAACCGTGTTTCTGTATGGGAAAATCCCCCAAACACCGATGCACAGGAAGCTTGCCCGGGAA
>JAQBDO010000107.1:0-3044 GCA_032124375.1 Gammaproteobacteria bacterium | reverse complement strand
GCTGCATCTGAGACCTTCGCGGCAGTACCGGGGATGTCGCATTCTGGCCGAACTCGGTACTACAGCGAGTTGACATACACACTATAACCGGCATCTGCTGAACGTCTGCTCTGCTCCATATGCGACATTCCCTGAGTCAGGAAACGGTGGAGGCAGCACTTACTGGCACTGCCTCTACCGATGGCTTATAGCTCTATCAGTGATTCAGGTTTCTTGCTGCGATCAGCTTTGTGTAAGTCATTCTACTCACTTATAAGTGTTTGGTAATTAGGTAATAAATATCGGCTGCTGATATATTCACGTCATTCAGTCAAGAACGAAAATTATGTTCTGGCTGTAAAAAGAAATGGGGGGAGTGTCGTGAAGAAATCAAACTTGGCTGGAGCGCTAACTGTGTTGGTATTTTTTCCTGAGCTTTTAGTATGTCCCCGGCCCATGTGATCTCTACGGTGATCTGGGATCAAAGTCCAGACACAATTGGCGGCACGTTGACGTCGGGAAAATGGCTGAACAACAACAGCCACAGTTTTGCTGATCCCGTCAAGTTCACCGGCCCGGTTATTGTTACCGGAATGGATGTCTACATGGACTTACTCTATGGTGCCATCGGCGCTAGTGCCGCCATCCGAATCCGATCCGGCTCTCATCTCGGGCGTCTGACTGAGTTCGTAGAGAACGTCACTATTGACGACGACGATGGCACAAATTCAATTGAGTGTCTCCACAGGTTGCATGTCGACTTCACCAACTCAGCTAGTCTGATGTGTGGTGTAGAGTATTGGGTCGGTATGTCCAGTGCTAGCAATGTACCAACCTTTACACAGGCGGGGATTGTCGGAGGCGTCGGGCCCCTTCTTGATAATCAGACCGCTCGATATTTTGGAGCTAGGTTTGACTCATTCTCACAGATTGGGGATATTTCCGACACGGCGTTTCGGTTATGGGGTACCCAAATCCCCATCCCCCGAGACCTCTAGCTCTTTAGTTCTGGCCTGCTGGGGCTGATCGGTATTGCGAGACACAAGAAAGCGGCGTAGTTGTTAAAGCAGCACTAATAAAAAACAGCGACCGAAGTCGCCGTTTTTGTATACGCGAAGGTCCGAAAGTGGCCGACAGTCGCCGTTTAGCGGCTTCTAATATTAGCTACGCCCAGAGGGCGGGAGTCGTCTCACTGCTGTCATATAGGGCATGTAATTAAACATTCATTTGGTGGCGAAAACCTGTCGGTAAATGTTCACTGTAGTTGACGGAAAAAAGTGGTGCGTGGTGTGCACCTGTTTCTCATAACTGCGCGGTATATTCACAGTCTTTTAAGTACATGTGCAGCAGCAATCATGCCGAAACTTGCGGTCACCGCTGTTGCAGAACCCAGGCCGCCGGCACAGCTGAGGCCGCCGATATTTTCGCTGTCCGGTTTCTCCGCGCAAACCTCACCGTCTTTTGCCGGGAACATCGGCTGTTCCATGGAGTAGACGCAGGGAATGTCGAAGCGGCGTTGCAGGTTGGTCGGAAAGTTGTACTCCTGGCGTAACAGCTTGCGGGTCTTGGAGAACAGCGCATCATGCTCGGTGCGGCTGAGGTCGGCAACCTGTATGCACGTTGGATCAATCTGTCCGCCGGCACCGCCGACGGTAATGATGCGCAGCTTGTTACTTCTGCAGTAGGCGATCAAACGCGCCTTGGTACGAAAGCCATCGATGCAGTCAATGATGTAATCGAACTTTTTCGCCATCAGGGTTTCGAGGTTTTCAACCGTAAGAAATTCTTCGATGGCGTTGATCTTGCACTTCGGGTTGATCTGTCGAATGCGCCCGGCCATCACCTGTACCTTGGCCATACCGAGGGTGTCGGTCAACGCATGCAGTTGCCGGTTAATGTTGGACTCGGCAATGTGGTCAAGGTCGATCAGGGTGATTTCCCCGATGGCGCTGCGCGCCAGTGCCTCGACCGCCCACGAGCCAACGCCGCCAATACCCAGTACGCAGACGTGCGCCTGTGTGAAGCGCGCCAGTGCCTGCTGACCGTAGAGTCGGCCGATGCCGCCGAAGCGCCGTTCAAGATCCGGTTTTGTTGTCTTCATGGTTGAAAACATACCAGAAAACGCCTGTGTTTGGTTGCGGCAAGCGCATACAATGCGTTGATGGAATTGATTGACAGTCATTGTCATCTGGATGTCGCCGAGTTTGATGCTGACCGGGCAGTGGTGCTGGCGCGGGCACATGAAAACTCGGTAGTGGGTATTGTGGTGCCGGGCATCAAGGCGAGTGGCTGGCCGGCATTGCAGGCGCTTTGTGTCAGTGAAGCCGGTGTGTACCCGGCACTCGGCCTGCATCCGGTGTTTCTCGAGCAGCACCAGCCTGCGGATCTGCACTTGCTGGAAGCGGCACTGGCCGCCCAGCGACCGGTGGCTATCGGTGAAATCGGGCTGGACTTCTTCGTTGAGGGTCTGGATCACCAGCGTCAGCAGCAGCTGTTCGAGGCGCAGTTAGCCATTGCCCGGGCTGCCGGTTTGCCGGTTATCCTGCATGTGCGCAAGGCGCACGATCAGGTGTTGGCGACCCTCAAGCGTATTCAGGTATGTGGCGGTATCTGTCATGCCTTCAACGGCAGTCTGCAGCAGGCGTCGCAGTATCGGCAGCTGGGTTTCAGGTTTGGCTTTGGCGGCATGTTGACCTTTGAACGTTCAACGCGCTTGCGTGCGCTTGCCAAAGCATTGCCGCTGGAAAGCCTCGTACTGGAGACTGATGCGCCTGACATGGTGGTGTCGCAGCACCATGGCGAACGTAACAGTCCGGAGTATTTACCGTACTGCCTGGCGGCGCTGGCAGCGGTGCGGGATGAAGACCCTGAAGAGGTGGCGCGGGTGACCACGGTGAATACTCGTGAGGTGTTGTCGCTGGATGCTGGTGCTCTCTCAACCTGATAATGACGTATGCTGAACTATATTAAGCTGAGCACCGGATTTATTTAATAGCCACGGAAGCACATGGGAAAAGTATTTTTCTGGCATTTGTCCTTCCGTGTTTTTCCGTGTGCTTCCGTGG
>JAQBDO010000106.1:0-3362 GCA_032124375.1 Gammaproteobacteria bacterium | reverse complement strand
ACCGCCATCGCAGCCAGCGTACTGGCTCCGGCACGTAGCGGCGCGAATACCGGCCCGACCCGGCTGATCAGACCACGCTGCTGCAGTGATGCCAGCATCCCGATCACGTCCTCTTCAGTGACACCCTGTTGCTGCGCAATCAGTGCAAACGGTGCGTCAGTGAGGGGAAAGTCGCGCTGATAATCATTTAGCAGGCACTTTTCCAGTGCCGTCAGTGCGGCTGGCGTATCCAGGATAGCAAGCGGACTCAACTGTGCAGCGGGCCGTGTACCGGTCTGTGGCGCTGCAGTCGCTATCGGCATGTGTCTGATCGTCATGGTTACAGTCCAGTCCTGTTAGCCCTGGCAGTAAAAAAGATACCGCTGGGTTTCTCCGCGCCGAGCTTCGCCACCTGCTCGAAACTAGCCGTGTTATAAACCTGCACCTCGTCGGCATCACGTACTGACAACCAGATGTTTTCACCCCGCGGGGTAAACTCCATGTGCAGCACACCTTTGCCGGGCTGCATGGAATGAACAATCTTCAGAGTCTGTGTGTCGATCACCTGCACCGTGTCATTCAGGGGATGGGCAAAATTGACCCATACCTGGCGTCCATCCGGGCGCGCCACGACGAAGATCGGCTGCCCGTGCACGGCAATGCGCCCGACCTCCTTCCAGCTGTAGCTGTCCATGACCAGCACCTCATTCTGACCCACTGCCGGAATAAAGGCGTAGCGTCCGGCCATTGCCCAGCCTTCCAGGTGTGGCATCTTGTAGACCGGCAATTGCTCCTTGCCGTGGCCATAATGGTCCATGATGCGCCGCACACCCTCCTGCGGCTCCCACAGGTCCAGCAGTGCCAGGCCATCCTCGCCAAACAGGCCGGCAATATAAAAGCGGCCATCCGGTGTAATCAGTGCGTCATAGGGCAGCCGTCCAATATCACGAAACACTTGCACTTTTGCTGCCGCAGGATCGGACAGATCGGCAACACGAATTTCTCCGGCATCATACAGCGTGTAGACAAACTGCTGTCCCGGCGCATCCACCAGCCCCACCACCTTTGATGGCTTGCCATCAGCGCCAACGGCCGGTAAATCAGCAACCAGCGCCAGCGAATCCGCATCAAATACCTTGACACCACCCGGCGTGTAATTGGATACCGCCACCAGCGAACCATCCTGTGAGATAGCACCACCGATACTGTTACCGGCCTGCACCACACGCTTGACCAATTGGCCACACAACAGATCAATTTTCGACAGACCGCCATCACGGCCAAAGATATAGGCGTATCGCTCATCGCGGGAAAACACCGCCGAGGCGTGAGAAAGATCACCCAGCCCCTCGATCCTGAACAGACTGGTCTTTGCCGTGGTATCCAGTATCTGCACACTGCCAGTAGCACGTTCAACCACCAGCCCCATGTCGCCAGTACCACGCAGCAGACATTCAGCGTTTGCAGGTTGATGTAAAAACAACATCAGCAGAAAAACAAGACAACCGCAGGAGCGGATCACATCCACGATTTTCTCAAAACCGATTCGCGGATGCGATCCGCTTCTACAGGAGGATAGAAACTGACTCACAACCCATCCCCTTTGCGCATCGCTTCGACCAGCCACTGCGCGTCCTGCTCGGTCAATTCACCGCGCCACGGCGGCATCGGGGTGCCAGGACGTCCGTCCAACACGGTGTTAACCAGCATGTCCGCTGGTTGATTATTGATATTTTCGGGAAGCAATGGCGGCCCCAGGCCACCCTTGCGGGTCATGCCATGGCAGGAACCACAGTCATGTTTGAGAAGATAGAGCAGCTCGACCTGGCGGGCTGCATCCGGAGCGGGAAAAGCAGTCGCCGTCATGCCGGCAAGCATGCAAACAGCAACCGACTTGTAATAGGCTTGCCTCATCCCAGCACCTGCTTTGTTATCCGTCTATTGTCTGCGCCTCTAAAAAAACCGGGAAGAGGCTTGCGCCCCTTCCCGAACCCACATCCAAAATACCTAGTAAATATCGTGCGTGGTGTTATAGGCGTTGAACTTGCCGGTCGGGGTCACCAGGCGCTTGTCCTTGATCACCTGCTTCAGCTTGCGGGTCTTGTCATCCACAATCACGATCGCGGACTCCTCGTCCTTGCCACTCCATACTGAAAACCAGACTTCATCACCGGCCTTGTTATACTCGGGCTGAACGACACGCTTTGGTCCTTCACCCTCGATACCGGCCCACTCGGCAATCGGCAGCACTTCAAAGCCCTTGTCGAGGTTGTCTATGTCGTACACCGCAACACTCTGGCTGACCTTGGTATCCGGGTTCAGCGGAGCATCCGCCCACAGGTTCTTCGACTCGGGATGCGTCTTCACAAACAGTGAACCGCCACCCATGCCCTTCAGCGTGCGCACCACCTTCCAGGCATGATCATCGTGCTTCTCGGGGTCTGTTCCGATCATGGTAACATTTTCATTACCCAGCGCACTGGTGACCCACACCGGACCAAATTCCGGATCTGACAGGTTGGCACCGCGACCCGGATGCGGGATCTCGGTGACATCGACCAGCGCCGTCAGGGTGTCCAGCTTGGAATCGATCACCGCTATCTTGTTGGACTTGTTCGCCGCCGTCATGAAATAACGGTGGGTGGAATCCCAGCCACCGTCATGCAGGAAGCGGGCAGCACCGATGGTGGTCACCTTGAGGTTCGTGATGTCCTCGTAATTGACCATCAGGACCTTGCCGGTCTCCTTGACGTTGATGATGAACTCGGGGTGTTCATGCGAGGCAACAATCGCAGCCACGCGCGGCTCCGGATGATATTCCTGGGTATCTACAGTATAGCCGCGGGTAGACACAATCTTCAGCGGTTCCAGTGTGGCGCCATCCATGATGACGTACTGCGGCGGCCAGTAGGCGCCTGCGACGGCAAACTTGTCCTCGTAACCGGGATACTTGGAGGTCTCCACCGAACGCGCCTCCATACCAATCTTGATCTCGGCGACGTTGTCGGGTTTCTTCATCCACAGGTCGATCATGTTGACCCTGGCATCACGCCCGATCACGAACAGGTAACGACCCGAAGTGGAAAAACGCGAAATGTGCACCGCATAACCGGTTTTGATGACATTGATAATCTTCTTGGTATCACCATCGATCAGGGCAATCTCCCCGGCATCACGCAGGGTCACCGAAAAGATATTCTCAATATTGTAGTTGTTTTCCTTCTTGGTAGGGCGCTTCTCCGGTGGTACCAGCACCTTCCAGGTGGCCTTCATCTCCTCCCTACCAAACTCCGGCGGGATTGGTGGCTCATGCTGCAGGTACTTGGCCATCAGCGTCACTTCGTCGGCACTGAGTTCACCCGAGGTACCCCAGTTGGGCATAC
>JAQBDO010000105.1:0-3147 GCA_032124375.1 Gammaproteobacteria bacterium | reverse complement strand
TTCGGGCTTGAAATTAAACCGCGGCAACAAATGCAAACCCCCGGGCCTTCGGCCTGCAACACGGGGCGGAACACCCCCAACCCCAAGCCGATAAAGGCCGGGATCAATGTCCATGCCAGTGGTTCATGCTGATGCCATTGTGAAAAATCCAGACGCGACATCCATTCAAGCAGCGGCCACAGCGCATCGAGTAACACAGCCGCAAATCGCAGCAACAGTTCACCCGCTGTTTCATGCAGACTAAAGATCACTGTTCCGGTCAGCGCGACCGGCACCACCACGAAGCTGACCCAGGGGACCGCAATAATATTCGCGAGTGGCGCTATCAGCGACGCCTGCTGGAAAAACATCAATAGCAACGGCGACATGCCAAAAGCCAAAACGACATGCAGGCTCAGCCACTTTTGCGCAAATCCTTGCCGGCCATAACGCCCCGAAACAATATAGGCAATAACAGTGACGGCCCAGAAAGACAGCCACCAGCCTGCTGACAGCACTGATAATGGGTCAATGAGCAATGTGGCCAGTATGGCCAGACCAATCGCCTGCCAAAGTGACGCATGACGATCCATAACAATCGCCAGCGTCAGTACCCCGACCATGATGAAGGCCCGGCGCGCAGGAATACCGAACCCCGCCAGCAGCGCATACAGCAAGGCCGCAACAAGCCCTGCAACAGCTGCGCCCTTGCTGGCAGGCAAGACTTCGGTAAGATTGCCACTGCGTATCCACAACACTCTTGCCATCCAGAACACCAGGCCAGCAACCAGGCTGATGTGCAGACCGGAAATAGCCATCAGGTGGCTGGTACCGGTGGCACGCAGCGTGTCCCACTGTGCAAGACTGATGCTGCTGCGATCACCAATGGTGAGCGCACGAATCATTGATAACGAAGACTCACCTGCAGACATCACATCAAAGGCTGACTTCAAGGAATTTCTGAAGCGACTCATCACTGACACTGACCCGCTAGCCAGTCGCCGGTTACGTTCACTGTCATTACGAACATAACCGGTTGCCCGAATGCCCTGTTGAAACAACCAGCGATCATAGTCAAATCCGCCCGGGTTCGAGAAGCCGTGTGGACGTTTCAGGCGAACCGCAAACTGCCAGCGTTCACCCTGTGCCGGTTTAAAACTGGCGTCATAGACATCAAGACGCACCTGTCCCGGGAAATCCGACCAGCCAGCTTCACTTTCCAGTTGTTGTGCATCAAACAGGAAACGCAGTCTCTGTGACGAGAGCTGGAGCGGCATATCAAGCACCACCCCCTCAAGCACAACTGTTTTACCTTCGATTTCCGGTGCAACAAGCGGGATCAAGGCATACTCGGCACGCATTGCTGCCCAGAAGAAACCAAGGATAAACACTACAGGATAACGCGCGTACTTCCAGCGCAGAAATGGCAACGCAGCAAGAACGGCAAGATAAAACCAGACTGGCGGTAACGCTGCACACCACTGCAACACCAGCACACCCGCCATGAAGGCAAGGGATAGTATTAACATGTTCCTCCGTGAACAGTTAACGAACGACTTTCGATCAGTCTATGGAATACAGCCCCTACCCCTGGATCAGGCTACCATCCTCCAGCCTGACGACCCGGCCCATGCGTTCAGCGATACGCATATCATGCGTTGCGACCAGCAGACTGGTGCCCAGCTCCTGGTTTAATTCCAGCATCAGATCAAAGGCCTGTTCGGCATTCTGCCGATCAAGATTTCCGGTCGGTTCATCCGCCAGCACGCATGCCGGTTTTGTAACCAGCGCACGGGCGATGGCAGCCCGTTGACGTTCCCCGCCGGACAATTCTGCCGGTTTATGTAATAAACGCGCCGACAGCCCAACCCGTGCCAGCAGTGATTCTGCCTGTTCCCTGGCGTCTGCCGGGCGCACCCCTCTGACAAGCAAGGGCATCGCCACATTCTCAACTGCCGTAAATTCAGGCAACAAATGGTGGAACTGGTACACAAACCCCAGCGTCTTGTTACGGAGTCGCCCCAGTCGTACCGGCGACAGCGATGTCACTGACTGACCGGCTATAGAAACTTCCCCTTGCGTGGGTTCATCCAGACCACCCAGCAGGTGCAACAGGGTGCTCTTGCCACTTCCGGAGGCCCCCATAACAGCAATTCGTTCGCCCGTATCTATCGTTAAATCGATGTTGCGCAGGATAACAAGTGCGCCATCACCATCGCCAAACGTTTTCCCGAGCTGGCTACAGGCAAGGACACTACTCATAGCGCAATGCCTCAGCCGGATGTGTCCGGGCAGCTCGCCAGGCCGGGTACAGGGTTGCCAGCAAGCTCAACCCCAGCGAGACCATCGCCATAATCCAGACATCGTTCCAGTGCAATTCCGAAGGTACATCACTGATGTAATACACATCAGCTGCAAGAAACTCGACATTAAATAATCCTTCAATCGCCGGGACGATGGTTTCAACATTCAATGCAAGCCCGACGCCACCGAGCACCCCTAACGCCGTTCCCATCGCGCCGATAACAATACCCTGAATAATGAATATGATCATTATCGATCCTGGAGAAGCGCCCAGTGTTCGCAAAATTGCAATGTCTGCGCGTTTGTCAGTCACCACCATAACCAGAGTGGAAACAATATTAAATGCGGCAACAGCGACAATCAGCGTAAGAATTATAAACATCACGCGTTTTTCAGTTTTTACGGCGCGGAAGAAATTGGCATGCTGCCGCGTCCAGTCCTCAACCCGGTAGTCTCCGGACAATTCGCTTGAAAGCTCACGTGCTATCAGCGGCGCATCAAAGATCTCGTCAAGTTTAAGACGCAGACCGGTCACGTTATCGCCCAGTCGGAATAATTTCTCGGCATCCTTTATGTGCACCAGCGCCACGCCACGATCGTATTCGTACATGCCCACTTCAAAGATGCCAGTGACAGTGAATCGTCTCAGTCTCGGTAAAATACCGGTCGGACCGATGGTCACCTGCGGAGAGACGACAGTGACCGCATCACCGACACCGGCACCCAGCGCAATAGCCAGTTCACTACCCAAAATAATACCGTACTTGCCCTCTTCAAGCAGGCTGAGGTCACCACCATTGATGTGCGAGGCCACATCAGAAACGCCTCCCTCCACCTCCGGCAGGACACCGTGCAGCAACGCCC
>JAQBDO010000104.1:0-3593 GCA_032124375.1 Gammaproteobacteria bacterium | reverse complement strand
CCATGACAGTAGTACTCGAACTCCTGGGGGGTGTCGATTCGTACCCGCGCTTCAAAGACCGTGCGGGTACCATCCGAAGACGTGGCTATTACTTCTACCCGAGCTGACAGGCCATCCTGCAAACCGCCAATATCAAAGCTCTCCTTGCCGGTCAGTCCCAGGCTGTCGGCAGTATCACCGTCATTGTACTGCAGCGGCAGGATACCCATGCCAATCAGGTTTGAGCGGTGGATACGTTCATAACTCTCGGCAATCACGGCACGCACACCCAGCAAACGGGGGCCTTTAGCCGCCCAGTCGCGAGAGGAACCGGAACCGTATTCCTTGCCGGCCAGTACAATCAAGGGCACATTTTCGCTGGCGTATTTCTGTGAGGCATCAAAAATGCTCATTTGTTCGGCACTGGGCTGGTGTACGGTAATGCCACCTTCCGTACCGGGAGCCAACTGGTTGCGCAGACGAATATTGGCAAATGTTCCGCGCATCATGACTTCATGGTTGCCGCGACGTGACCCCAGCGAGTTGAAATCGCCCTGTGCCACCCCGTGTTGCCTCAGGTATTTACCGGCAGGGCTATCGGCCTTAATAGCACCTGCAGGGGATATATGGTCTGTGGTCACTGAATCCCCCAGCAACGCCAGTACCCGGGCACCCTTAATGTCTTCCAGCTCGTCCGGCTGCAGGCTTATGCCTTCGAAATAAGGGGGCTTGCGAATATAGGTTGAATCATCCTGCCATTCGTATAATTTGCCTTCCGGCGATTGCAGAACGTTCCAGCGCGTTTCCCCGGAAAAGACTTCCTTGTAGGTACTGCGAAATTCAGCTTCATTGACACTACTGCCAATGACGGCCTGTATTTCATGTTGTTCCGGCCATATATCTTTCAGGTAAACCGGGTTGCCATTCGGTTCTGTGCCCAATGGCTCTGTGGCCAGGTCGATATCCATACGACCGGCCAGCGCATAGGCAACCACCAATGGTGGCGAGGCCAGATAATTCATACGTACTTCGGCGTGCACACGCCCCTCGAAATTACGGTTACCCGAGAGTACCGAACACACCGTCAAGTCACCTTCGTGAATCGCTTGTGATACCGGTTCGGGTAGTGGCCCGGAATTACCAATGCAGGTTGTACAGCCATAGCCCACCGTGTGGAAACCCAGCGCCTGCAAGGCTTCCGTGAGACCAGCCTTTTCCAGATAGGCAGTCACTACACGGGATCCCGGGGCCAGAGAGGTTTTGACCCAGGGTTTGACGTTTAGTCCCAGTGAAACTGCTTTTTTCGCGACCAGACCGGCTCCAATCATGACCGATGGATTGGAGGTGTTGGTGCAGGATGTAATCGCAGCGATCACTACTGCGCCATCACTCAACGCCACTGACTCGTCTTTGACAACTGTCTTGACCGGGTGACTGACAATTTTGCCTTCTTTTTTAATGGCCTCCAGTGATTCCAGAAAACGCTGTTTGCTTTCCGTCAATGCAACCCTGTCCTGTGGACGTTTGGGGCCTGCAAGGCTGGGTACAATACTGGAGATATCCATTGAGACAGTGCTGGTGTAGGTCGCTTCAGGGGCATCGGCATCACGAAACAGCTGCTGCTCCCTGGCATAGGCTTCAGCCAGTGCAATCCGCGATTCACTGCGGCCGGTGAGCTTGAGATAGGCAAGTGTTTCATCATCAACCGGGAAGAAGCCACAGGTTGCACCATATTCAGGTGCCATATTGGCAATGGTGGCCCGGTCAGCCAGTGACAGATGGTCGAGTCCTTCGCCATAAAATTCAACAAACTTTCCGACAACACCTTTTTCGCGCAAGACTTCCACGACAGTCAGCACCAGATCGGTAGCCGTGGCACCTTCAGGCAGCTTGCCGTGCAATTTAAAACCGACAACCTGTGGTATCAACATGGAGATAGGCTGGCCCAGCATGGCTGCCTCTGCCTCGATGCCACCGACACCCCAGCCAAGTACACCCAGACCATTAATCATGGTGGTGTGCGAATCGGTTCCTACCAGGGTGTCCGGATAGGCCTGTACAACATTGTCTTTTTCAGCCTCAAAAACCACGCGCGCGAGATGCTCAAGGTTTACCTGGTGCACAATGCCGGTATCGGGCGGGACTACCTGGAAGTTTGAAAAAGCCTTCTGGCCCCATTTAAGAAAACTGTAGCGCTCCTGATTGCGCTGGTATTCAAGCTCACTGTTCAGGTCCATCGCTGCAGCCGAACCAAAACTGTCGACCTGAACCGAATGGTCGATCACCAGTTCGGCAGATTGCAGCGGATTAATTCTCTCCGGGTCGCCACCGAGGTCTTTCATGGCATCGCGCATGGCGGCGAGATCGACGATCGCCGGAACACCGGTAAAATCCTGCATCAGCACACGCGCCGGGCGGAAGGCAATTTCACAATCCGGTTGCGCCTGCGAATCCCAGTTTATCAATGCATCGATATCGCTCCTGGTGACGGTTTTATCGTCTTCATGGCGCAGCAGATTTTCAAGCAGGATCTTGAGCGTAAAGGGTAGATGAGAAATATCATGCGTTTCACCGAGCTTGCGCAGGCTGAATATTTCATATGAGTCCTTCCCGACATTGAGTGTTTTCCGGGTTCCAAAACTATTGTTCATGGATTCTCCTGCTAGCCTGAAAATGTCCATGGCAGCGCGCCGAGGCCAGCACGCACGCCTTCAAAAAATCGCCTGATTATACACGGATTAGCCTGGCGGGGAGGCCTGCTAAACTGCCTTGCCAGTGTCCTCGAGCATACGATTACAGCTATCTTTCATGGCCTTACGCTGAAATATCAGTTTTATCCGGCTACCACCACATTGCGACCACAAAACAGTGGCCCGGATTCCCGCCAGCAACAGGGCGCGTATCATATTCTGGCTACTGCTATTACCGAGCACATTTTCATCACCCTTCACCATGATACGTGGCGTCAATGTGCTGACCGTGTCCTTGTAAATATCTGCCAAACCGGCAATAACCGTTGCATCCTGCGGGTCGGCGTATTCTGTATTTTCCTTCAGCCTGAGGAGACCGGCAGCAATTTTTTCCATCAAATCCGGCTGGCGAGCCAGTTTTCTTTCAAGGTGCATCAAGGTGATCACATAACCGGTCAGCTCCATGTCACGTTTGTCTGCGCTATTGCCAAGCTGGCTCTGCAGTATCGCAAGACCGACATGCAGGGCAGCCGGATTCCCATAGACGTCTGCTACTGTATCGGGGTCTGTATTAAACAGACTGTTTATGCTGGCCGCAGTCGCTATGGCATCGCGCTTTTCTGCATGGCTCGTTTGTTGTACCAGCCGGGCAGCCTGAAACATACCGGCAAGTGCAATGCATCTGTCACGAATCACTGTTTTCCCGATGTCCGTCATGCCTGTATCACTGCTTCCTCAATAATTGCACCGCCCAGGCATTCTTCCCCCCGGTAAAAAACAACTGATTGCCCGGGTGCAACAGCGCGTTGCGGGTTTTTGAAATGAACCTCGCATTGCTGACCATGGTAGTCAAGTGTACATGCCTGCACTGGCTGCTGGTGACGGATGCGTGCGGTGTACTCATAGTTTGAAGCAGTCGGAGGC
>JAQBDO010000103.1:0-8483 GCA_032124375.1 Gammaproteobacteria bacterium | reverse complement strand
AACGCTGTTCAATTTCGTGAAAGTCCGTGTCCGTATTCTCCAGCAGAGCTTCGAGCTCGACGCACAGGGCCGTTTTGCGTTCGAGATTCGCCTGCTGCTAGGCATCCACCGCATCGCGCTGTTCCCCGGTGTGCTTGAATACGGCATCACAGGCGCTGCGGAATTGCTTCCATAATGCCTGCTCCACTTGCCGGGCAGCCTGCACCGTCGGCTTCCATGAGGCCTGTGCATCCTTCACCGCCCGAACTGCAGCACGCGTGTCCGGGGCCGTCGCCAGCTGCTCCATTGCCACGATCAGGGCACGGCGGCGCCGCAGTTCCTGCTCTCTTTCCTTGCCGAGATGAGACTCCAGACGTTCGAGCACCTTACGGTAGTTTTTCTCCAGGGACCTGTGTGCATTGCCCGGGACAGGCCCGATGCGCCGCCAGTGTTCGCGTGCCTTACGCACCCGCTGGTCAGCCACGTGCCAGTCCACCTGTTTCCAGTCGGTATCGCGTTCAAAGGCATCCAGCTCACGACATAACGCCTGTTTCTGATCGAAATGCGCCACACGCTGCGCTGCCAGCGCACGCCGCTCCTGCTGGTAGGGTTCATAGGCCCGGGTACACGCCTGATCGAAATGTTGCCAAAGTGCTTCCCCGGCCGGACCCTCCGCATGATCCATGTGCTTCCAGGCATCCCGGGCATTGCGCACCCGGGCGGCGATATCCTCCGCAGTCCGGGCACTGTTCGCCAGGGCCTCGATCTCGGTACACAGCCGCTGGCGCGCCTTCCCGCCTCCCCAGTGCCGCCATTGCCGGAGCTCCTCCAGCCGAGGCTGCATCCCCTGCAACTGTTCCTGCAAGGCAAGTCGCCTGCGCTCGGCAACATCCCTCGCAGTTTTCAGCAGATGCCGCAAGCGGTCGCGCAGGGACAGGGCGCGTTCCAGCTCACCCTCCTGCACTGCTGACTCCAGTTCGGCCAGCAAACCCTCCGCGGTATCGAGTGCCTGCAGGCGCTGTCTGCGCTGTCGCTCAAGGCGGTCCCGCAGTGTCTGCAGGGCGCTATCGAAATCGTGTTGCAGCGCCTCTGCCAGCGACCTGGACGCAGGCTGCTCGAGGGCGGCCCAGCGACTTTCCAGTTTCTTGATGCTGTGCTCGTCGATTTTGGCCGGTACATCACGCAGCGCCCCGGCCTGCTGCACCAGTGCCTGCAATCGCACAGCGCAGGCGCGGTCTCTGGCCAGACGCTCCGCTTGTTGCCGGACCTGCTGCACCAGTCCGGCAAACCGCTGTGCCAGCGGCTCGTCTTCATCCGCGGAGGGCGCCAGCGCCTGCCAGTGGTCAATGGCGACCTCCAGGCTGGCAAGGAGATCCTCCGTGGACGGCACGGCACTGCCGTCATGGTCATGCATTCCGGCCAGCCGCTTCTCGATATCCACGCAGATGTCGCGTCGCTTGGCTTGCTGCGCTGCGAGTTGCGCAATCCCGGTGGCGAGCTGTTCCCGTGCACGCTGGTAACGTGCGCTGAGCGGCGTTGATGTGACGGGTTCCAGCGATTGCCATTGATCGTCAAGACGCCGGAGATGCCTGGCGTCATCGACTTGCAGCGTCCCCGCCAGCAATGCTTCCATTTCCCGGCACAAGCGCTCGGCATTCTCCTGGTCGGTACGGATCTGCTGCCAGGCATCCAGGCGCTCACGGGCAAGGCGACTGACCTGCTTGTCCTTGTTACGAGCCTCCCGGGCCACCGTCTCCCAACCTTGGGGATCCTCGATCCGTTCCAGGGCTGCGCGCCGTACTGCTGCCACCGGATCCTCAACGGCGATAGCACACAGTATGCTGATCTCTCGCACCTGCTCCAGCGCCACCATGCGGATCTCCGCTACCTGCGCCTCACGCGCCAAAAACACAGTGAGTTCGGACATGGGCGCCCGTCGCAGGATTTCCAAACGGGCTTCCAATGGTGGCCCGGCCTGCATTGGAGCGGCCAGCAGCGTTCGCAGCCGGCGGCCTGCCACTTCCCTTACATCGGGCACCGCTTCTGTTGCAAGCAGCGCAGTCAGCTGTTCAAGATCGTCCAGAAGTTCCAGCGCACAACGGCGCACCTCCGGATCTTCATCTTCCCGCGCCGCCCTGGCCAAGGCCTCCGCCGGTACAGCGCCGGATTCCAGAGACTGGCGACGAATGCGGGGATCGGCATGCTCCCACCTGGGGGTGAACAAACGAGTAAACATGTTTCAGTGGTAACCGGGGAAGAGTCGGAGAGGTCGGCATTTCGACAGCCTGGAAACGAGACCTGCCACCTGTTGTGTTACACATTTATGATCTTTCATGCGGTAAGGATATCATCCGTCGCCTGCAATCGGGAAGTTTACTCCCCTGCTGCCTCACCGGACTTCCATTGCCCCAACTCTACCTGCAACTTGCCGAGAGCAGTAATCTCATTGACCGGGACCGACTCGGGAATCGTTAGCCCCTTGCCGTTGTCCGGGATCTTCATCGGTGTGCCATGCCTGAGCTCCACATCGAAGCCGCCGGGCAGGCGTTCCCGGCCATTCACCAGCGTCAATTGTTAGCTGGTCTCAAGGTCAGGGTATTCGGCGCCGCCAGGGTGGCCCACTTGTAGATGTCTTGTATTGATTTGGGATCAGGTGTAATTTTTGATGCCATGAGGACTACGGGTGACCTTTAAGGTTGTAGCGTCGGATGAGCAATGCATCAATTACTCTCAGGCTGACGTTGTCACCCCGGCTCAGCGAGTTGACCCGGGTTCGTAACGAACTGGATCGGTTCCTGCGGGATGGTTCGCTGCCCGACACCGCGCGTAACACGCTACTCGTGGTTGCGGAGGATGTCCTGACAAATATTGTACGTTTTGGGTGCTGTGATGAGGCGTCGGATACGATTGAAGTCAAGGTAGACCAGGAAAGCGCGGTAGTTCATATGGAATTTATCGATTCGGGAAAACCGTTCAATCCACTGAATGAAGCCGGTAGAGCAACTGCAAGGCAGTTAGTCGATAATCAGGAACCGGGCGGCATCGGGATACACCTGGTAATAGGGCTGACGAATTACCAGCAATATACCCGCAAGGCCGACAGAAACCATTTTCGGGTTACAAAGCATATTTTTCCCCTGAAGTAGAAAATTGGGACGACCTTTTACGGAAGTCTGGAACCTGTGCCGGCAAACGCAGGGCAAATTGCATAACAGAGCGACAACATTATGCACGTAACAGTGACCTGATCATGAAATGGACCAAGGACCTCAGGCAGGGAACTGTCATCGTCTCTCCGGGCGAGCCGGTGGACCATGAAAATGCCGAGGATTTCGAGTCCCGTCTTATCCCCTCGGTTGAAGAGGCGTCAAGGTCCGGTGGCTGCCTGATTATTGATTTCCGTAACGTCGATTATATGACCAGCGTTGGGCTCAGAGCTCTGATGATGGCTGCGAAGGAAGCTGACCTGGCTGCTGTAAAAATTCTTGTGACGGGGTTGAATGAAACCATGCGAGAAATTTTCCATATCAGTGGATTTGAAAAACTGTTCGTCATTCACGAAAGTCTGGAGTCGGCCCTGGCTGCCACTTCGACTACCTGATTTACCTCTGGAATCCTTTACCCGGATATGAAACGTACGGCGAGATTCTTCTCGTGCTGGTAAGATTCTGGGGAACCAGGGGTTCACTGCCGACCGCGATGCGGTCCAGCGAAGTTCGGGACAAGTTGATTGGTGCGTTGAAGGCTTCGAATGGCCGACATTTCCAGTCGGATGCCGCTATCGGAAATTTTGTCGATACGGAACTGGATTTTCCGATCCGGGCTACCTATGGCGGGGCCAGCTCCTGCGTGGAACTGGACGGCACAAGTGATGAATACCTGGTGTGTGATATGGGTTCCGGTCTCCGCGAATTCGGTCTGGATGCCATACAGCGAAGCAGGCAGGGAAGAAAAAAAACCTATAACATTTTCATGTCCCATCTGCACTGGGACCATATCATGGGGTTTCCCTTCTTTGTACCTGCGTTTGACCCGGATGTTACCATCCGCATTTTTGGCGGGCACGACACGATAGAGCAGGCGCTGCGCCGACAACAGGATAGAATCTCTTTTCCTGTGCCTTTCGATTTTCTGCAAGCCCGCTTTGAGTTTACCATCCTGATACCAGGCGAGGTGACGGAAGTTGCCGGGTGCCGGGTAGAGTTGCTGCGGCAACATCATGACAACGATTCCTACGGCTATCGATTCTCCTGTAATGGACAGTCGGTGGTGTACAGCACCGATTCGGAGCATAAGCTTGAGGATCCATTATCGATACAGCGGGTTGTCGACTTTTTCCATAACGCTGATCTTGTCATCATGGACACCATGTATTCACTTGCCGATGCTGTGTCGATGAAAGCCGACTGGGGCCATTCCAGTAACGTGGTTGCAGTTGACCTGTGCCATCGGGCGAAAGCCAGGCGTCTGGCCATGTTCCATCACGAACCGGTCTTTGATGATAATACAATTCGGAAGCTACATCTTGATACGATTCGATACGAAGAGTTGATGCGTAAGGAGTCAGCGTTGGAAGTATTATGTGCTTATGATGGCCTTGAAGTTCCGCTGTAAATAAATATTAAAGAGTGGCCGGGTACATTTCATCACTCGTAGAACAGAACCTTGCCAGTGCTCACATCGTACATGGCGCCCACCAGGCCGATCTCACCCTTGTCGATCATCTCGCGCAGTACAACACTCCTGTCGCGAAGCTTCTGCATTTTGAGCTGGACATTCAACAGAATTGACTTTGCTGAATCCGGTTTCACGGTATTTCCCTCTTGCTAACGAATGCTTGCAAATGGTTTGCAAATCGATGGTGAGTGTTTGCGAGCGAAGCAAAGGTCGTGTTGTAAGCTATTGATAAACTGGTGGAGAGGCAGGGATTCGAACCCTGGGAGGGTTACCCCTCAACGGTTTTCAAGACCGCCGCTTTCGACCGCTCAGCCACCTCTCCAATGCGGCGACAGGATACCGGAATCCAACCTGTTTTTACCAGTAAAACCTTAAATTTTTGATGTTTTTCAAGTTGCTGTTTAGCAGAAGGGTGTTATCCTTATATGAACTAACGGGTGGTGACAGAGTCATATCACCTGTTCGTTCTTTTTGAAACAGGAGAGAAAAAGACTATGAGCATGATGGACAAAACGGTAACAGTTTCCGGGCAGTCTGCACTGGCGACAAACAAGGTACTGCGCAACACCTATACCCTGCTTTCCATGACGTTGCTGTTCAGCGGCCTGTGCGCGGGTCTTGCGGTCACGATGAATATGCCGCCAATGGGAATGATCATCACGATGGTTGGTTATTTTGGTCTGCTGTTCCTGACGACGAAATTACGTAACAGTGTCTGGGGTCTGGTGTCTGTTTTTGCCCTGACCGGCTTCATGGGTCTGACGCTGGGTCCGATCATCAGCATGTATCTGTCGATCCCCAATGGTGACCAGATTGTGATGACGGCTATGGGCGGCACCGGTGTGATCTTCCTTGGCCTGTCTGGTTATGCCCTGACGACACGTAAGGATTTCAGTTTTCTTGGTGGCTTCCTGATGGTCGGTATCCTGGTTGCCTTTCTGGCCGGTATCGCCAGCATGTTTCTCAGCATGCCAGGCCTGTCACTTGCCGTGTCAGCCATGTTCATTCTGCTGATGTCCGGGCTGATCCTGTACCAGACAAGCCAGATCATCCATGGTGGTGAGACCAACTACATCATGGCAACGGTGACACTGTACATTTCGATCTACAACCTGTTCCTCAGTTTGTTGCAGTTGCTGGGTGCCTTTGGCGGCGACGACTAAAACTGATTGACATTGATACTTTACAGGCCCCGCAATGCGGGGCCTCGTTTTATGGGATGCTGACATGCAAGAACCGTTTGAAGCACGTAATGAAGTTGAAGAGAAGTTACTGGCCGCACAGGAAGGTCAACTGTCGAGTGAATCACTCATGCAATACCTGCTGGATGCCCAGGTGTTTATGCCGGTAAAAGATTCCATTGGTATCGGGGGTTTTACCAGTAGCGACAAGGCGATCCCGCTGACGATAAAGACTGAAGATGACCTTGAAGTGCTGATCCTGTTTACCAGTCCGGATCGTTCAAAAGGGTTCGTACAAGACTTCCCCGGATACGATGGCGGACTGCTTGCCGAGTTCAAGTGGGTGCTGGAAAGGACCGGCAGCGGTATTGGTATTTCAATCAATCCGGACTGGCCTGTGGGCATGGACCTGGAACCGGAAATGATTCAACAGTTGAAAAGTAGCTGAGTGATTTGAGCGCGACGCCCGCCGAGCCTCATATCCTTTGGCGGGATCGTCTGTTCCTGGCCGCACTGCTGGCCGGTGCAGTCACCTGGCTGATACTGTATCTCCTGCAGCAACCGGTGATTCAATGGAACTGGCCGCTCGTCAGGCCCTGGCCGTTTTTGTCACTGGTGCTGCTCTACCCGACTATTGAGGAAATTGCCTTTCGCGGCTTGTTGCAGGAACTGCTGCGCGACTATGTCAGTCGCCGGTCATTGGGTCCGCTGACGATTGCCAATCTGCTGACCAGTGTGCTGTTTGCCGGTTTACATTTCATTTATCACGCGCCGCTGTGGGCGGCACTGGTGTTTTTCCCGTCATTGGTGTTCGGTTTTTTCAAGGACCGAACCAGGCGCTTGCTTGCCCCTGTTATCCTGCACGTCTTTTATAACGCCGGCTACTTCTGGTTGTTTGCACCGCAATAAACACCGTCGTTAAACGAGGCGGCTCTGCACCCGATCGAGTGGGTAGACTAACGCGTTGTGGGGCCGAATTTACTTGTGCCCGGCGCTTAATCGGGTATTCGGCCAACAGGCACGTGAAGAGCCAAAGAAGCAGTCACATTACTCCAGTCGTTTTTTCAGTAACTCAATAAACACTGTGTAGCGTTGGGTCAATGAGCCATCCTCATCCGGTGTGAACAGTTTGCCGGTGCCGGTGGCCGGCCACTCGGCAGGACATCCAGCCGCTTGCCAGGCGATACCTCGGGCGGTGGCTTCGACCTGCACAGGTCGCTCGACGATGAGGCCTGACAGGTTGGCAAGTTTTTGGCAAAGGCCGTCCAGCCTGGCCAGGCCACCACTTATCCTGATTTTGTCGACTGCGGGGTGATGGCACATCATCAGCTCGATATTGGCCTGCAACAGAAACAGGATGCTCTCGATGACGGCAACCATGGCTTCCGCTGCCGTGACCCCGGTATTCAGAAAATGCGCTTCCGGACCGGCCTGCCACCAGGGTGCACCGAGTCCGCCGACGGTATTCATAAACAGTGTTGGTGTCTTTATTTCTTCCAGCCAATGCGGCAGCTGTGATTCCATATCGTTCACATCAAATTGGTTGGCGGCCCATTTTAATGCGGCAGCTGCGCCATTAACGGTGCCTTCGACATAGTAGCTGGCCGTGTCCCTGTCGCTGTGTGAAATGCCGGCCAGCAGGCCGGCAGGTCGAGTGCCAGGGTCAGCGGTGGGCAGTAACACGAAGGCACCGGTTCCAATGTTGACCAGGATGGTGTTGTTAGAGGGTTTGCCCTGTGCATACAGTGCCGCTGTCTGGTCACCATTAACGGCCGTTACCGGGATATTGCCCTGCCGGGTTAAGCCATAGTCGGCACGTATCGGTACGCATGTCGGCAGAATCCGGGAGGGTATATTGAATAACTCAAGTAACGAGGCATCCCAGTTGCGTTGTTGCAGATTCCATAACAGTGTGCGTGATGCATTGGCATCATCGATTTGATTGTCAGGGTGATTGCTCAGGTGCTGCAACAGGAATGCGGCCAGTGGCCCCATGACCAGCGTATCGTCGGCGAGTGCCTGTTTGGTCGCCATATTATGACTGAGTAACCACTGCATTTTACCTGCGCCATAATGCGGTGACAGGTGCAGACCGGTCTTGTTACAAATAGCCGGGTCATGACTCGTCATGGTGAGCAACTGGTCGGCGACACGCCTGTCCTGCCAACTCAGCACCGGACTCAGGGGCCTGCCCGTCACGCGGTCCCACGCAAGCACGCTGGATCGCTGCGTGGCCATGCCGGCAGCCGTAATCTGCTCAACATCAACGGCTGGATCATTCAGCACGCTGGCAATGACCGTCTGCATGGACTGCCGTATTTCATCCGGCGATTGTTCGACCTCGAGTCGGTTAATCCTGTTGAGCGATACCGACTGACGTGCGGTGCGCACCACCCTGCCCCCTTCATCAAAGACAATGGCACGGGTCGAATGCGTACCCTGATCGATTGCGAGTGTCTGCATGGGGCTTACACTAAACCGGCCTCAATGGTAGCTCGGCCGTTTTTGCCCGTTGTCTGCGCTCGGGCAAGGTGCGTTGCAATATTTTCATGACCTTCTCGGCCGTTGCGCGGTAACCGGTCAGCTTGCCGCCAAAGATAGCGATTGATCTGGGTTTGTGACGGTTATCAACAGGCAGGTGCGTCT
>JAQBDO010000102.1:0-3103 GCA_032124375.1 Gammaproteobacteria bacterium | reverse complement strand
TAGAAATAACCGTAGAACAGGTAACACAGGATGGCCGTGATGGTGGTCGACAAGGCGGTAGACATGCCGTGTATCATCAAGCCCATGGAACTGCTGTCCTGCGCCGAATCCAGCAAATGCGAGGCCCCCATAAGGGCAACGGACAACGACACAATGGTGCCGAACACACCCGTCAGAATAAGGATATTGCTGACATAGCGGGTAAAACTGGTGCGCGTATGCTCATTGGCCTTGAGCGTGGCCGCCAGCGCACTGTGATTTATCCTGGCGTGTCGCTCACTCAGCTTCTGGATGGTGTTGTGACGTCGGGTGATGACCGACTTCGGGCTGACACCCTTCATTAATTTCTCGGGGTCGCTGCTGAACTGGCGAACAAAGCGGGACAACGCAACCTCTTCCTGCATATAGTAGGACAGGGTTGTGACAATCTTTGCCAGTCCCAGCAGAAACACCGTCAGGATAGCGCCGTTGACAAACAGGCCCACCGGCGTTTGCTGATTCTTGAGATACAGTTCGTTGATAAACTGGTAATTTGCCAGCAGCACCATCACGACAATGGCCCCGAGGACAATTAATCGTATCAACATACGCCGGCTGAAATTACTCCTTGATTCAATCATGGACACATTCCTTCGCTGTGTTTATACACGTTGTTAGTCATCCCCTTCAGCAGTAAAACCAAAGGCCCTGTCGTGCACGTAAACCAGTTTGCACGCCTCGATGTATTTGGCATCGTGGATGCGACCCGCCTTGATATAGCCGGTATCACCCTTGTTCAGGGTGATCTGCTCGCCGTCAGGAACCAGACCGTCTGCCGACTTGTGGAAAAACCGGATGGTCATTTTGCCTTCAACCACAATCGTCATGTCATCGCCCGGATGTGAATGCGGCGGCTCTTCCGAACCCGCTTCCCAGCGTTCCAGCATCACTTCGACACCGTCCGGATTATTGGGACAGGTCGTTCTGACGGTAAAGCCTTGCGGCGTATCGGCAACAGTTACATGATTTCCCCACACGGCGCTGCTTGCGCCGTTCACTGCTTTACTGCTGTCGACACTCATCTTCATTCCTCGCGTTATTGGCTGGCGGTCCGGATTGTAACAGGCCCAATAAATTCCGCCCTGCAAAAACGCTGGTGCAGGGCGGAATTTATTCGGCCAGGAACATTCGTTCGTCCTCAGGCCTTCTGGTAGATCTCCGAGCCTGACTGCTTAAACTGATCCGCTTTCTCGGCCATGCCCTTTTCAACCGCAATACCGATATCACCAATACCCTGGCTGGCAGCGTAATCACGCACATCCTGGCTGATCTTCATGGAACAGAACTTCGGTCCGCACATGGAGCAGAAATGCGCCACCTTGGCGGAGTCCTTCGGCAAGGTGGCATCATGAAATTCACGCGCCTTCTCCGGATCCAGACCGAGATTAAACTGATCCTCCCAGCGAAATTCGAAGCGTGCCTTGGAGAGCGCATTGTCACGCACCTGCGCACCCGGGTGTCCCTTGGCAAGGTCGGCAGCATGCGCGGCTATCTTGTAGGTGATAATCCCTTCCCGCACATCATGCTTGTCCGGCAACCCCAGGTGTTCCTTGGGCGTGACATAACACAGCATCGCGGTGCCGTACCAGCCGATCTGTGCCGCACCAATCGCAGAAGTAATATGATCATAGCCGGGGGCAATATCCATGGTCAGCGGACCCAGCGTGTAGAACGGCGCCTCATGACAGTCGGCCAGTTCCTTCTCCATGTTCTCCTTTATCATCTGCATCGGTACATGGCCGGGTCCCTCGATCATCACCTGTACATCGTGCTGCCAGGCAATCTTCGTCAGTTCACCGAGTGTTTCCAGCTCGGCAAACTGCGCAGCATCATTGGCATCGGCAATCGACCCCGGACGCAGGCCATCACCGAGCGAGAATGACACATCGTAGGCCTTCATGATCTCGCAGATGTCTTCAAAATGCGTGTACAGGAAACTTTCTTCATGATGCGCCAGGCACCACTTCGCCATGATGGAACCGCCGCGGGAGACAATACCGGTGACCCGACTGGCGGTCATCGGCACCCAGGCCAGCCGCACACCGGCATGGATAGTAAAGTAGTCCACACCCTGTTCTGCCTGTTCAATCAGGGTGTCGCGAAACATCTCCCAGCTCAGGTCCTCGGCGACGCCATTGACCTTCTCCAGTGCCTGGTAAATCGGCACGGTACCCACCGGCACCGGAGAGTTACGCAGAATCCACTCGCGCGTTTCATGAATATTCTTGCCGGTCGACAGGTCCATCAGGGTGTCGCCACCCCAGCGGGCTGACCACACCATCTTTTCAACTTCTTCAGCGATGGAAGACGTCACTGCAGAGTTACCGATATTGGTATTGACCTTGACCAGGAAATTGCGGCCAATAATCATTGGCTCCAGCTCCGGGTGATTGATATTGGCAGGAATAATCGCGCGGCCGCGTGCAATTTCATCACGCACAAATTCCGGAGTAACCCTGTCCGGTATGCTGGCACCAAAACTGTTACCCGGATGCTGCTTTAGCAGTCCACTGTCCCGAACATCCTCCAGCAGCAGGTTTTCACGAATGGCCGCGAACTCCATTTCCGGGGTGATGATGCCCTGTCTTGCGTAATGCATCTGCGAGACATTACGGCCGCTGAGTGCACGACGCGGTTTGCGGATATGTTCAAAACGCAAAGCTGCCAGTTCAGCATCTGTCTGGCGCTCATGGCCAAATGCCGAACTGGGCCCATCCAGCTGTTCGGTATCGTTACGTTCACCGATCCAGCCGGCACGCACATCGGGCAGCCCGGCCATCAGGTCAATAGCAGCCGCCGGGTCCGAGTACAGGCCCGAGGTATCGTAGACCGTGATGGGCGGATTTTTTTCGACGCCGAAGCTGGCCGCGGTATCGGCCTGTTGAACCTGCCGCATCGGTACCCGGATGTCCGGGCGCGAGCCCTGCACATAAATCTTTGTAGAACCGGGAAAGGGTCGGGTGACCTCTTCCGACAACTGCGTGGTCTGCTTGATAAATTCTTCCGGGATCGCACTCATCTGGCCGTCCTCAAGGTAGTATATGGATACAAGGCTGGCAGATGC
>JAQBDO010000101.1:0-4245 GCA_032124375.1 Gammaproteobacteria bacterium | reverse complement strand
GTTGTTAAAAACGGATACGAATCTTAGTCGAACTTGCCGGGTCTGTCAGTAAATGTCTGTGCGACTGGATGTGGCTGGCGTTCCGGCCGTGTGAATGGTATAAATTCGGCAGCCAACTGATAGAAAACATGACTAACCAGCGCTCTGCACCTGTACATTTAAATCTTCTCCGGATTCGATTTCCGGTCGGCGCAGTGACCTCGATTGGTCACCGACTCTCGGGGGTACTGCTGTTTCTGTCACTGCCCGTACTGATTTACCTGCTGGACCTGTCGCTGCAAAATCCCGAGGGTTTTGAAAAAGCGCTGTCTTATCTGAATAACCGCTGGTTTGATGCCGGTCTGGTGCTGATTCTCTGGTCATTTATGCACCACCTGTTGTCCGGCATTCGTTTCCTGCTCATTGATATTGACAAGGGTGTCACGCGACAGGTGGCCCGCAACAGTGCCTGGCTGGTGAACCTGTCTGCACCGGTACTGACGCTGGCCTGTCTCTGGTGGATTCTGTGAGCCGTCCCACACACGGACTGCGTGACTGGTTGTTACAACGGCTGACGGCTATTTATCTTGGCGGTTTTCTGGTTTATCTGCTGGTGCATTTTCTGCTGCAACCGCAACACAGCTTTCAGCAATGGCACGACTGGGTGACGCATCCCGTGATGGTCATTGCCATCGCACTCTTCATACTGGCCGTGCTGATCCATGGCTGGGTCGGGATGCGGGATGTAGTGCTCGATTATGTGCATGCCATCAGCCTGCGACTGACGATTCTTTCCCTGATTGGCCTGACCTTGATCAGCTGCGGATTGTGGGCGCTGCGTGTGTTGTTACAGGCCTCGACATAAATGATGAATATCCCGCGCAGACAGTTTGATGCCTTGATCATCGGTGCCGGCGGTGGCGGCTTGCGTGCAGCCTTGCAACTGTCACACGCCGATGCACGTGTCGCCGTGGTCTCCAAGGTGTTCCCGACACGTTCACATACTGTTGCCGCACAGGGCGGGGTCAATGCGGCGCTTGCCAACGTGCGCCCGGACAACTGGCACTGGCACATGTTTGATACCGTCAAGGGCAGCGATTATCTCGGTGATCAGGATGCCATTGAATACATGTGCCGCGCAGCACCCAAGGCGGTGTATGAACTGGAACATTTTGGCGTGCCGTTTTCACGACTGGAAAACGGCACCATCTATCAACGCCAGTTCGGTGGCCAGAGTATGAATTTCGGTGGCGAACAGGCAGCACGTACCTGCGCCGCCGCAGACCGCACCGGTCATGCGATATTGCATTCGCTCTATCAGCAGAACATTCGTGCCAGGACACATTTCTTTGACGAGTATTTCGCCGTTGACCTGCTGCATCATGCAGAGGGTACTTTTCTGGGTGCGCTGGTGCTGAATATCGCGACCGGTGAAAAACTCATCATTGAAGCCAAGACAACCCTGCTGGCGACCGGCGGTGCCGGACAGATTTTTCGCACCAACACCAATGCGCTGATCAATACCGGTGACGGCATGGCCATGGCGCTGCGTGCCGGTGTACCACTGCAGGACATGGAGTTTTTTCAGTTTCACCCGACCGGTATTGCCGGCAAGGGCATGCTACTGAGTGAGGGAGCCCGCGGTGAAGGTGGTTACCTGATCAACAGCAAAGGCGAGCGTTTTATGGAACGCTATGCACCCAATGCGAAGGATCTGGCCAGTCGGGATGTCGTCAGTCGTGCGATCACCACGGAAGTGCGTGAAGGTCGTGGTTGTGGCCCCAACAAGGACTATGTACTGTTGACACTGAAACACCTTGACCCGGACGTGGTGCGCAAACGCCTGCCCGCCATTCGTGATCTGGCACTGACCTTTGCGAATGTCGATATATGTCATGACGAGGTACCGGTCTTTCCAACCGCGCACTACACCATGGGCGGTATCCCGACCAACCGGTTTGGCGAGGTGGTTGCGCCGGTCGAACACGGTCCGGAAGAAGCCGTGCCCGGCCTGTACGCAGCCGGCGAATGCGCCTGTGTATCCGTACACGGCGGCAACCGTCTGGGTGGTAATTCACTGCTCGATATTATCGTCTTCGGACGCGCTGCCGGTAACAAGATCATTGAGTTCCTTGGCGAGAACCGCTACCACCAGCCACTGCATGAAGACATGCTGGAACCGGCGTTGCAACGACTGGCCCGCTGGGATCAAGCGGATGAAGGTGAAACCGTCAGCGGCCTGCGCAAAGAGCTGACCCGCACCATGGAGGATCATTGCGGGGTGTTCCGGACCGAGGAAGTCCTCAGTGAAGGTGTCCGCAAGGTGCTCGCATTACAGCAACGCATGAGTGGTGCGCGTATCAAGGACCATAGCCAGGTCTTCAATACCGCACGCATCGAGGCACTGGAACTGGAAAACCTGATGGATGTCGCCGTTGCGACCATCATGTCCGCTCATATGCGACAGGAAAGCCGTGGCGCCCATTCGCGCATCGACTATCCCGAGAGAGATGATGTCAACTGGTTGCGTCACAGCCTGTACCACAAGGCAAGCCATACGGTTGATTACAAGCCGGTACGCATGAAGCCACTAACCGTCGATTCATTTCCGCCAAAACCACGCAGCTATTAATAGCGGGCATTATGAAATTCTCAATCTATCGCTTTAATCCGGATACCGACAAGCAACCCTGCATGCAGGACTTTGAACTGTCCGATGACGGGCTCGATCGTGAAATGATGCTGCTGGATGCCTTGCTGGAACTGAAAACGCAAGACGAGACGCTGAGTTTTCGGCGCTCCTGCGGGGAAGGCGTATGTGGTTCGGATGCTATGAATGTAAACGGTACCAACCAGCTCGCCTGTATAACACCGCTGTTTAGCCTGAAATCACCGATTGTGATCAACCCGATGCCGGGGCTGCCGGTGATTCGTGATCTGATCGTCGATATGGAACAATTTTACAAGCAGTATCGCGCCGTCAAACCCTACCTGATCAACAACGATCCGGAACCCGGCGTAGAACACCTGCAATCACCGCAGGACCGGGATAAGCTGGACGGTTTGTATGAATGCATCCTGTGCGGTTGCTGTTCAACAGCCTGCCCGTCATTCTGGTGGAATCCTGACAAGTTTCTTGGCCCGGCCGCGCTGCTGCAATCCTGGCGCTTCCTGGCAGACAGCCGCGACCAGGCAACCGATGAGCGGCTGGCCGGACTCGAGGGACCCTTCAAGCTGTTCCGTTGTCACACCATTATGAATTGTGTCGAAGTCTGTCCGAAAGGACTGAACCCGACTCGCGCTATCGGCCGCATCAAGGAATTGATGATGAAGCGGTCAACCTGATGAAGGCGCAGCAACTCACAGAGGCAGAGCGCAATGAGCATAACCGGCTGGCATGGCAATGCCGGCGCGGCATGCGCGAACTGGATGAACTTCTGAATCGCTTTCTCATGCGGCGATTCAGCAGTCTCCGCAGGCCGGAGCAGGAAACCTTTATTCGGTTACTGGATTATCCGGATGATGTATTACTCGAATTATTAATGGGTCGCATGGCCCCCGCAGACAAGGATGTCGCGCACATTGTCCAGGAAATACGCAACACCGCTGTATCTTGAGATAGCGCCGTCCAGAATCACGGGCTATTGGGCCATACTGGTTTACAGCATGCCGTTATTACTATTGCCTGTTTTGCAGCTGCCCGGCTGGCTGAATCTTGCCACTATTGCAGCACTGCTGATCGGCTTTATCCGGACATGGCGTTTAATGGCGCAGCGGCGTCATCCGCATGCTGTACGGACTTTAAGGTGGGGAGAAAAGCAGCAGTGCCTGCTCGGACTGCATTACGGCCGGGAACAGTCGCTTGATCTGTGTGAACAGGCCTTTGTTACCCCGTGGATGGTTATATTGCACTTCAACAAGCAACGCTATCGCAAACGCTCGCTGCTGTTGTTGCCCGACATGGTAGAGCGTGAACTGTTTCGGAAACTACGCGTACGTTTGAAGCTGGAATTAAACAAACCATGAAGCAACTGCAAGGCACTACTATTCGCGCCTGTTGTTATCTGCTTCTGCTGTCAGGCCTGCTCGGGTGCAGCCAGCCGCAGGATGACGTCATCCGTTTCGGTCTTGCCAGTGCGCCGGCAAACCTCGATCCACGTTACGCCACCGATGCCACTTCGGCACGCATCAACCGCCTGCTGTACCGACGCCTCGTTGATTTTGATGCACAGTTTCGCCCAATTCCGTCGCTGGCAGACTGGCAGC
>JAQBDO010000100.1:0-4823 GCA_032124375.1 Gammaproteobacteria bacterium | reverse complement strand
CATAGGACGGCTGGCACTGGCGAACTCCATCACCCTTACGCCCGGCACGCTAGTTGTTGATATTATTAACGATTCCCTGTTCATCCACTGGATCAACGTGAGCTCAACCGAGCCGGTCGCGGCCACCGAGGAAATCGCCAGCCGCTTCGAAAAATACCTGAAGGTGATCTATGGCTGAAATCACGGTCATTATTTCTGCCCTGCTGATTTTTTTCAGTATCGTGTTTGGCATTATCCGTCTCGTCATCGGGCCCGATACCGTTGACCGCGTGGTCGCCATCGACCTGTTGACCATTGTCACCATCGCCTTGATCGCCTTGATAGCCCACCAGATGGAGCGCTATATCTATCTCGATGTCGGGCTGGTCTACGGTCTGCTCAGTTTCCTCGGTGTACTGGCGGTGGCTCGCTTTCTGGAAAAGGGTATCTGATTTCAGCATGTCGATACCGGTCATCACCCTGCTCACGATTGTACTCTGTGCCGGCATCCTGATTGGCGGCGTGCTCGCCGTACAGTTGAACAGCATCGTCAGTGCAGTTGTCAGCGCCGGACTCGCCAGCCTGTTTGCCTCCGTGGTCTACGTGGTGCTGGCCGCACCCGATGTGGCCATGACCGAGGCATCGATCGGCTCGGGCCTGACCACCATGATTTTTCTTTATGCGATTCGCAAGACACAGGACGGGGACTGAGCGTGACCGCAGTGATCAGCGATATCCTCGGTAACCTGCTGCTGCTGACCGGTTCGCTATTCCTGTTCGCGGCCGGTCTCGGCGTGTTGCGCATGCCGGATACCTACAACCGCATCCAGACGGGCACCAAGGCCACCACGCTGGGTACCATCCTGGTGCTGGTCGGACTGGCATTCCTGCACCCCGCCTGGACATTCAAACTCATCATCCTGATTTTTTTCGTCTTGCTGACCAACCCGGTGTCCTCGCATGCACTGGCGCGCGCCGCCCATACCATCGGCACCCATGAAACATCAAAGACCGTCATCGACCAGCTTGCATCAGCCCAGGCCCAAACCAGCACCGGCAAGGACACGGCAGAATGATCAAGCGACTCTTTATCCTGATGATGCTGGCGCTGCTGGCGCTGATCTTCGTACAGCTCGCATCAAGTTATACCGAGAACAGCTCACTGTCGAAACTCGGACGCTACTACGTTGAACAAGGACCACGGGAACTCGGCGCAGCCAACCTGGTGACGGCGGTCGTCGTTACCTACCGCGGCCTGGATACCCTGGGTGAAGTAACCGTGCTGTTCATCTCCGCCGCCGGTGTCGGCCTGTTGCTGCGCCGTACCCGGCGCAAGGACGACAAGGAAGATCTGGAACGCGGCGACCTTGCAGAAGAAGCCAGCGGCACGCACAAGCCGGCCAGCGAAATCGTCACCACCGCAACCCAGTTGCTGCTGCCCATGGTGATGCTGCTTGGCATTTACGTGTTCCTGAATGGCCACCTGTCCCCCGGCGGCGGCTTCCAGGGCGGAGCCATCATTGCATCCGGCACCATGTTCCTGCTGCTGGCCCTGCCGCAGTCACACATCAGCCGCCTGCTGGTTGCGGCCACTGAATCGCTATCCGGTTTCAGCTACGTGGTCGTTGGCGTGCTCGGCGTATTCATGGCCGGCGGCTTCCTCGACAACCGCATCATGGGACTGGGTACTTACGGCTCCCTGTTCAGCGCCGGCGCGATACCACTGATCTATACACTGGTTGGCTTCAAGGTCGGCTTTGAACTAAGCGCGGTACTCGACCGCTTCCGCAAGGACGACACCGGACCGGTATGAACCTCATTGCCGACATCCCGCTGTCCCTGATCGTGCTCTGCAGTGGCCTGGGCCTGGTGCTGATCGGCCTCTGGGGCATGCTGACGCAACGCAACATGATTCGCATGATCATCGGTTTCTCCCTGACGGACACCGGCATCCATATGGTGATGGTCTCCATCGGTTACGTCACCGGCGGTACCGCGCCGATCATCAATGCCGCCGTACCCATGAGTGAGGCCGTCAACCGCGTGGTGGATCCGGTGCCATCGGCACTGGTGCTCACGGCCATTGTCATCGGACTGGGTGTGACCGCGGTGATGCTGTCGTTCGCCGTGCGTATCTACAAAGCCCGCAAGACCCTGATGATAGACGAGTGCACGGAGTCGAGATGGTAGGCGCTGCGTTCCAGGAAGTACTGCTGCAACCGCTCGGCATTTACGTCATCGCACTGGGCATTGGCTTCCTGATCCCGCTGTTCGACCGTGCCCACCGTGGCGCGGCCATCCTGGTGTTCTTTGCGGCCCTTGCCTGCATGGCCGGCATCGCCGCTGTCAACCTGCTGGCCATCATCAACGGTGCCCCGTCCATCGATATTGAAACCGCTGGCATCGCGCCGCCATTTTCAATCAACCTGCGCTTTGGCCTGTTCGAGGGTGGCGTGGTGCTCGCGGTCAATAGCATCGCGCTGCTGGCTGCCTGGCATTATCTGCCGACACTGCGGCAACACGCCTCGGCGCTGCTGCTCTATCTGATCATGGTGATGGGCATCAACGGCATGGTCATGACCCGCGACCTGTTCAACCTGTTCATCTTCATCGAGATCACCTCGATTGCCACCTATGCGCTGATCGGCATGGAACGCACCGGCAGCGTGCTGGCGGCCGGCTTCAAATACATTATCGCCACCTCGATCGCATCGGCCTTCTTTCTGCTCGGCACTATCTTTATCTACTACCAGACCGGCACGCTGAACATCGACGATATTATTGCGCACCGCGAACTGATCCAGGGTCCGATCGGACTGGTTGCCACCCTGTTTGTGCTCACCAGCCTGTTGATCGAACTGAAACCCTACCCCGCCAACGGCTGGGGGCTGGACGTCTATGAAACGGCGCCCGGCGGCATCGCCTCGATGATTTCCGTCGGCGTTTCGGCCGGAGTATTCTTCGCGGTGTACAAGCTGTTGCCACTGATGGATGCCTACCTGCCCAGCATGGCGCTGATCGGGGGCGCGACCTTCCTGTTTTCCAACCTGATCGGCCTGAAGCAGGACAATACCAGGCGCCTGCTCGGTTATTCGTCGATCGGCCAGATGGGCCTGCTGACGCTGGCGCTGGCACTGCTGCAACAGCTCGATGCCACATTGGCACAGCTGGCGCTCGTCATTGGTGGCCTGTTCGTCAACCACCTGCTGGCCAAGGCCGGACTGTTCTGGCTCGCCGGTGTCGTCGACCGGGCGGCCATTCGTGACTGGTCGGCCATCGCCCAACGCCCGCTGCTGCTGTTGCTGCTGGGCACCCTGATGGCGGCCCTGGTCGGCTTACCGCCATTTCCGGGCTTCTGGGCGAAGTGGGAACTGGTGCTGCTGCTGGGTGCTGGCGGACAATACGGCTGGATTGCCCTGATACTGGTCGGCTCGCTGCTGGAGGCCGCCTACCTGTTCCGCTGGTTCAGCCAGGCGCGCCAGACAGATATAACACAGACTGCTACAACACAGGCCGTCGCAACAGCAGGTTTCTGGCAGTCAGCGCCTGTCATAGCTGCTGCCGTGTTGCTGTTTGCTGTTGGCTATGGCGTCGCAACCACGATGAACACCAGCACCTCCGCACTATTCCTGCCACTGCTGGCCGGCCTGCTGCTGTGGCTGATCGATGGCCTGCACGGACGTCTGAAGAACCTGTCGATGCTGGTGATTGTCGCTGCGGGCGGCTACTGGCTGACCAATGACCTTGCAGGCATCAATCGCCTGTTCAGCTACCTGTTGCTCGGTGGCGGTCTGCTCATCAGCGTCGCCGCGATGTATCGTAACGATGACCGCAAGGGTTTTTACCCGTTGCTGGCGGTACTGCTGCTGTCGCTGGCAACGCTGTTACGCGCACACACCAGCCTGGAATTTTTCTTCAGCTGGGAACTGATGACGCTGAGTTCCTACCTGCTGCTGACGCTCGGTCGCCAGGGCGTCATGCCCGGACTCAAGTACCTGCTGTTCTCACTCGGCTCGGCCTACTTTATCCTGGCCGGCTTTGCCGTGGCCTATGCCGCCACCGGCAGCATCCTGCTGTCAGACCTTGGCAGCAGTGGCAGCGCGGCCGGCATCGTGTTCAGCCTGCTGGCGGCCGGCTTCATTATCAAGACGGGCGGTTTCGGCGTGCACATCTGGCTGCCGGACGCCTACGCGGAAGCCGATGATGACTTCACCGCGATCATGTCGGCGGTGGTGAGCAAGGCCGGCATCTTCGGGCTGCTGCTGATTGCGTCACACCTTGGCGTGCGTGCGGACATCGGACTGGACCCGGCCTATGTACTGGGCTGGATCGGCATCCTTACCGCGACCTTCGGTGCACTGATGGCGTTGTTCCAGGAAGACATCAAGCGGCTGGTGGCCTACTCCAGCATGGGACAACTCGGCTACATCGTGGCCGGCATTGCCCTGATGAGCCACCTCGGCTGGGTAACGGCGCTGTACCTGACCATCAATCACTTCCTCTTCAAGGGCATTCTGTTTCTGTCCATAGCCGGCGTCGTGCTGCGCACCAACGAACGCCTGATGTACAAGATGGGCGGTCTTATAAAAAATATGCCGGTCACCTTCACCTTTACCATGATCGCGATTATCGCCATGTCCGGCGTGCCGCCACTGACCGGCTTTGGCGGCAAGTGGATGTTATTCAATGCCCTGATGGAGAAAGGCTGGTACTGGATCGCGGCACTGGCGTTCTTCTCCAGCGCCGTGGCCTTCCTCTACATGTTCCGCCTGCTGCAGACCGTGTTCCTCGGCCAGCGCAAGCTCGAACACGCCAAACTGCGCGAGGCACCGGCCATCCTGCTG